>JBQGEH010000202.1:0-5763 GCA_052039515.1 Nakamurella sp.
CGCGCGCTCGGGTGACAACGTCGTGTCGTCGTCCACGGGCACATCGTGCCACTTCACGGCGCCACGTTCACTCCTGTCGGGTAATCGATCCTGCCCGGACGTCGATCGACGGTGGTCGACGCACCCGTGCCGGCGCACCCCCGCTTGCCGTGAGGCACGTCTGGGCAGGTCCAGCGGCATGACTGAGCTGAACAACAGACGGGTCCTGGTGGTCGGTGCCAGCGGTGGGCTGGGTGCGCCGATCGCCCGCGCCCTGGCCGCGGCCGGGGCGACGGTGGTGCTGCACGGGCGTGACGCCGGGCGGCTGGAAGCGGTGGGGCTCGAGGGGGCGACCACCCAGCTCGGCGACCTGCGCGACCCCGAGGTCCCGGCGGCGCTCATCGAGGCGGTCGCCGCGGACGGCCTGGACGGGATCGTCATCGCGTCGGGCGTGGTGGCGTTCGGTCCGGTGGCCGACGCCTCCGACGACCTCGTGGACGAGCTGATGGCGGTGAACTTCGCCGGGCCGCAGCGACTCATCCGGGCGGCGCTGGACCGGCTGCCGGCCGGCGGCTTCGTGGTCAGCATCAGCGCGATCGTGGCGGAGATGCCGACCGCCGGTATGTCGGCCTACTCGGCGAGCAAGGCGGCGCTGAGCGCGTTCACCGTGGCCGCCCGGATCGAGGCCCGCCGCCGCAAGATCCGGGTCGTCGACGCGCGTCCGCCGCACACCGAGACCGGTCTGGCCGGACGGCCGATCGCCGGCACCGCCCCGCACCTGGCCGAGGGCCTGTCGCCGGAGACCGTCGCCGACCGCATCGTGCGGGCCATCGTCGAGGACGAGACGGAGCTGCCCTCGTCGGCGTTCGGCAGCTGACGCCCACCCGGGACCGCGATCACCCGGGTTTGCCGCGCCGGGGCCGCGGGTATCAGGAAGAGTACAACGACATCCATTGCGCCGCAACGGTCTTCACTTCCATCGCCGCCCGCCGGGGGGCGCGGACCGTCGCCCGGCAACCGCGGTCACCGTGGACGCCGAAACCGCTCCGCGGTGTCACCCACCCCGCTAGGAAAGGATCCACCATGGCTGACGACAACGCTCCGATGGAAGGCCAGGGCAGCAACTTCGCCGACATCGGCAAGGAGATGTGGTCGTTCCTGACCGGCCGCCACGCCGCCATCAACTACCAGTTCGTCGATCTGGACATCGAGGTGCCCCGCAGCACCGGTGCGGACGCACCGCGGGCCACCTGGAAGCTCAACGGCACGCTGCGCATCACCACCGAAGAGGGCGCGAGCTCCTGATGCCCGGTCGGACCCGCACGCTGGTCGTGCAGGCCGACGTGCGGATGGACCTGGCCGGACACCGGGCGCACCTGACCGGGTCCGGCCGGGACCTACGGATCGACACCGACGCACCGGCAGCGCTGTGGGCCGAGGTCACCCGGGCCGAGTTGCCGTCCGGCTGGGCGCGGGTCAACGGGCCGCGGGCCATCGGCCGGATCGCCGACCAGCTGGCCCGCCAGGGCCTGGCGCTGTCGGTGACCGGACCGTCCGGTGAGGTCGTCCGGCTCGGCGCGCGGGTGTCGTCGCGGGTCGGCCGGGTCGCCACCGGCAGCGCCGCGGTCGCCTTCGGCTCACCCCGGACGGTGGCACCCACCGTGGTCCAGGTGGTCCGGCAGGCCGGCGCCGGCATCCTCGACCGGGTCCGGCACCGGCGGTGGCGCCGCACCTGACGCGCCGTCCACGGACGACGACAGCGCCGCCGACGGATTCCGTCGGCGGCGCTGTCGTGTCGGTACCCCGGGCCCTCCCCCGGGCTCCCACCCTCCCCGGCTCGGAGCGGGTCAGCGGGTGCGGGCGTTGGACGCCGCCACCGGGACCAGGACCATGATCGAGACGCCGACCACCAGGTTGATCAGGGCCAGCGCCAGCTGCGATCCGATCGCCACCGGAGTGGCGAAGGGCAGCAGGACGGTCAGCGTGACCAGGAGCCCGGTCAGCCAGCCGTAGTAGACGGCCGGCCGCGGCGCGAAGGCGAGCATCCCGTCGTAGGCCAGCGCCGCCAGCATCGCGACCAGCGCCGCCAGCAGTCCGTAGGTGCTGACGTGGGCGCCGGTCAGCCCGATGGAGGCCAGCGACACCGGCACCTGGAGGAGGTCCTGGGCGATGACCAGACCGATGACCCCGGCCAGCGCGGCGACCCCGGCCGTCAGCACGGCGCCGACCCAGAACCGGCCCTGGTCGACCACCGTGAAGCGACCGGTCGGACGCACCGCCTCGGCGGCGTCCGCGGCCTGGTGGACCCGGCCCGGCGTGACGTGCACCGGCTCGGCGCGCCGCACCGGCATCACCGTCGGGCGGAAGCCACCCACCGGGGTGGCGTCGGGGCCCGCCTGCGGTTCGGTGTACGGGGCGTAGCGGGTGTCGGCGGAGGCGAACCGGTCACCGATCCGATCGCCGTACCGGTCGTCGGAGGCGAAGCGGTCACCCCGCTCGCCGCGCAGGTCGCCACCCCGGTCGTACCCGTTGGTGGTGCCGAAGGACTTCCACTGCTGCTCGGGGCTGACGATGGCGGACATTGCTGACCTTCTTCTCCTGGATCCGGCGCTCTTCCGGCCGGCTGACATCCATCGTGGTCGCCGCCCGGCCGCCGGACCGTCCCCCACCGGTCCGATCGGTAGGGGGAACGTGACCTCCACCGATCGGTGGACAGTGGTGTCCCCCGGCCGTCAGCCCGCGACCGGCACCTGACGCGACGGCAGTTCGACCACGGCCCGGGTGCCGTGCGGCAGCACCGGTTCCAGCACGAACCGGCCACCCGCGGCCTCGACCTTCAGCCGGTGCGACGCGACGCCGATGTGTCCGGCGGCAAGCCGCCGTTCCAGGGCCCCCTCCGGGATGCCGCGCCCGTCGTCGGTGACCGTCACCCGCCGCACCCCCGGACCGAGGTCCAGCACGACGGTCACCGCCGTCGCCTGCGCGTGCTTGACCACGTTGGCCAGCACCTCGCGGACCGCCGAGTACAGGACGAGATCGGTCGGGTCCCGCGGCGGGGCCGTGCCGTCGGCCGGCCGCACCTCCACCGCGACCGCGAGACCCGAACGCGCGGCGGTGTTGTCGGCGAGGTCGCGGACGGCCTGCGCGAGCCCCGCCTGGGCCAGGACCGCCGGGTGCAGCTCGCTGACCGTCGAACGCAGCAGCCGGGTCGACTGGGTGAGCGCCTCGTCGATGCGGTCGAAGGCGTCGGCGTCACCGGTGTCGCGCGCCTCGTCGAGCTCCAGCCGGGCGCCCAGCAGGTACTGCAACGCGCCGTCGTGCAGCGCTTCGGCGAGTTCCCGGCGTTGCCGGTCCTCGAGTGTGCCGAGCTGGGCGAGCAACCCCGCCCGGTCGGCCGCGAGCCGGGCGATCTCCTCGACGCGGCCCTTCTGCACCCGGCTGAGCAGCACGGCGGCCAGCGACACCGCCGCCACCACCGCCGTCCGCAGCACCACCGAACTCCACGGCTCCCACTGGGAGCTGTCGTCCCCGTAGGTCCGCGCCGCCGCGCTGGACACGAAGTACAGGACGGTCGTCCCGAGGCCGATGAGCGCGCCCAGGCCGGGCCGCAACTGGGTGGCCGCCAGCAGCGGGACCAGCAGGAACCCCTGGACGAGGACGTACGGCGTCCAGCTCTGCTCGTTGGAGACACCGGTCAGCTGCACGAGCACACCGAACAGCAGCAGGTCCACGGTCAGCACCAGCCAGGTGAGCCGGGCCAGGTGCAGCGGATCGCGACGGAACCACACCGCGACGAGCACCGCGAAGGCGGCGTACCCGGCGACGATCCAGGCGCACGGGACCGCGTAGAACTCGGGCGGCTCCCAGGCGACGGTGGCCGCGGCGAAGGCGACCAGCAGGGCTCGCAGCGTGACGTGCAGCGCGGTGCCGCGGACCCGGTGCACCCCGACGCGGGAGTCCGCCTCGGACCGTTCCGGGGCCGACGACGCCGGGTCGGGCGGTGCGGCGGCGTGCGGCGGCATGATGTCCTCTCCGTCGCCGGCGCGCGACACGACCTCGGCCGGTCCGAGCGATCGTCGCACGTGCGATGCTGGGTCACCGCACCTGCGCGGACCGCGCCACGCCGACAGCCGAGGACCGATGACGACCTCCACCCCCCGGATCACGGTGCTCGTCGCCGACGACCACCCGTTCTTCCGCGACGGCGTGACCCGCGGACTGTTGCAGAGCGGGGTGATCGACGTGGTCGCCCAGGCCGAGGACGGCCGGGAGGCGCTCGAACTGATCCGTGAGCACCGCCCCCAGGTGGCGCTGGTGGACTACCAGATGCCCGACATGGACGGCCTGGACGTGGTGCACGCCGTGGTCCGGGACGCGCTGCCGACCCGGGTGCTGCTGCTGTCGGCCGCGACCGACAGTGCCGTGGTCTACCGGGCTCTCGAGGAGGGCGCGGCCGGCTACCTGTCCAAGGACGCGCGCCGCGCGGAGATCGTGGACGCCGTGCAGCAGGCCGCGAAGGGCCGGACGGTGGTGCCACCGGCGCTGGCCGCGGGGCTCGCCGGGCAGATCCGGCTGCGGGCGGCGACGCAGGCGCCGGTGCTGTCGGAGCGGGAGCGGGAGGTGCTGGTGGCCTTCGCGGCCGGCAAGTCGATACCGGCGATCGCCGCCGAGCTCTACCTCGCGCCGAGCACGGTGAAGACCCACACCCAACGGCTGTACGAGAAGCTCGGGGTGTCCGACCGGGCCGCCGCGGTGGCCGAGGCGATGCGGCAGGGCCTGCTGGAGTGACGCCGGGGATGGTGTCCCCGCCCGCGGGGTAGGGAACCGGCGTGAACCGACACGACGACCTCGCCGCCCTGCTGGACGAGCACGGCCGCACCTTCGCGGCCACCGCCGGCATCCGGCTGACCGACACCCCGTCCCCGTTGTTCCGGTTGCTGGTGCTGACCTCGCTGCTGTCGGCCAACATCGACGCCCGCCTGGGGCTGCGCACCGCACGGGCGCTGGGCGAGGCCGGGTTCACCACCGCGGCGAAGACCGCCGAAGCGGACGACGACGCGCGCTGGCAGGTGCTGTCCGACAGCCGGTACCTGCGCAAGAAGCAGACCGCCCGGCAGCTGGGCGAGCTCGCCGAGCAGGCCGTCCAGCGCTACCGCGGCGACCTGCGGCGGATGCGCGACGAGCACGGCGACGACGTGGACGGACTCCGGGCGGCGCTGCAGGACTTCACCGGGATCGGCGCGGTCGGCGCCGACATCTTCTGCCGCGAGGTGCAGGCGGTGTGGCCGGGTCTGCGGCCGTTCGCCGACGAGCGGATGTGCCGGCTGGCCGGCGACCGGGGGTTGCCGACCACCGCCGCGGGGTTGGCGGAGACGGCCGGTACCGACGATCTCTCCACGCTGGGTGCCGCGCTGGTGTTCGCCGACATGGCCGACCGCGCCGAGCACCGCGGCGACTGACCCACGCTCACATCAGGGCGCCGATCCCCCACGCCCACTCGTCACCCGGGGCGGGCGTCAGCCGGCGTCCGCTGATCCCGTGCGGGATGATGCGCAGCCACCGGAAGTCCTCGCCCGGCACCCACGGCACCAGGCCGGTGTCGTGGGTCCGCGCCACCAGCCGTGGGTGGTGGGCCGCGGTGACCTCCTCGGCCAGCCCGCGGACGAGCACGGTCCATCCGGTGTGCCGGTCCTCGTCGATGTCGTCGACCTGGAAGGTGACGTTGGCGTGCCCGGCGGCGCGCCACTTCAGGCCCGGCCCGCTGCGCACGACGATCACGCCCTC
>JBQGEH010000203.1:0-6568 GCA_052039515.1 Nakamurella sp.
CACCGCCTGCGCCAAACTGCAGCCGCGGCGCCCCCCTGCCTCCCCCGGACACCTTCGACTGGGTGGGCCCGGCCCCCCCCGGGGACGCGCCGACCACTCCGCCCGGACCGGTGAGCCGCGCCGAGGCGGAGGCCGCCGACGACCGCAGCCACGGCGTCTGGATCGACGCCTGGCGGATCCTGCGCCGCAAGCCGATGTTCCTGGTCAGCGTCGGCGTCATCCTGGTGCTCACCGTGATGGCCGTGTTCCCCGGCTGGTTCGCCTCCGGAGACCCGAACAAGGGGGTGCTGGCGCGAAGCCTGCAGGGGCCGTCCGCGGCCGGCTGGTTCGGCTTCGACGTCAACGGCCGCAACGTCTACACCCGGGTTGTCTACGGCGCCCGGGCGTCGCTGACCGTCGGTTTCGCGTGCACCGTCGGCACCACGCTGATCGGCATCGTCGCCGGCGCGGTCGCCGCCTACGCCGGCGGCATCGTCGACACCGTCATCTCCCGCGTCGCCGACATGCTGCTCGGCATCCCGTTCGCGCTGGCGGCGATCATCGTGCTGAGCACCCTGACCACGTTCCAGACCCCCAACTGGCAGGTCGAGATCATCCTCATCCTGACCATCGTCGTGTTCGGCTGGCCGAGCATCGCGCGGGTGCTGCGGGCGACCGTGCTGACCACCCGCAACGCCGACTACGTGGTCGCCGGGCAGGCCCTGGGCCTGTCCGCGGTGCGGGTGCTGTTCCGGCACATCCTGCCCAACGCGGTGTCGCCGATCCTGGTGCTGTCGACCATGCGGGTCGGCGGGTACATCGCCACCGAGGCGTCGCTGTCCTACCTGGGTCTGGGCCTGCGGCCGCCGGCCGTGTCGTGGGGGCAGATGGTCAGCGACGGTCAGGCCTACCTGCGTCCCGCCTTCCACGTGCTGCTGTTCCCGAGCATCTTCCTGGCCATCACGATCCTCGCCTTCGTGCTCGCCGGTGAGGCGCTGCGCGAGGCCCTCGACCCCGCGAACCGGAGGTGACCATGTCGACCCACCCCAGCCCCACCGCCGCCCCGGCCGACGCCACCGGGCCGGACGGCGCTGAGCTGCTGTCCGTGCGGTCGCTCGGCGTCCAGATCCGCACGGGGTCCGAGACCGTCGACATCGTCCGCGACGTGTCCTTCGACGTGCACCGCGGCGAAACGGTGGCCATCCTCGGCGAATCCGGCTCCGGCAAGACCATGACCGGGCACGCCGTCATGGGCATCCTGGACACCCCGCCGGCGTACGTCAGCTCCGGTGAGATCCGTTTCCAGGGACGGGATCTGCTGACGCTGTCGGACCGGGAACGGCGGGAGGTGCGCGGCCGGGACATCGGCATGGTGTTCCAGGACTCGCTGTCGGCGCTCAACCCGGTGTTCAGCGTCGGGTTCCAGATCGCGGAGCTGTTCCGCAAGCGGCGGGGGATGAGCCGGCGGGACGCGACGGCGAAGGCGGCGGAACTGCTCGACCTCGTCGAGATCCCGCAGGCCCGGCGGCGTCTGAAGGACCACCCGCACCAGTTCTCCGGGGGCATGCGGCAGCGGGTGATGATCGCGATGGCCATCGCCCTGGAGCCGGACCTGCTGATCGCCGACGAACCGACCACGGCGCTGGACGTGACCATCCAGGCGCAGATCATGGACATGCTCGCCCGGCTGTGCGACGAACGCCGGATGGGGCTGATCCTCATCACCCACGATCTGGGGGTGGTCAGCGAGTTCGCCGACCGGATCGTGCAGATGTACGCCGGCCGGGTGGTCGAGACATCCTCCGCCGCAGCGCTGTTCACCGGTTCCGCGCACCCCTACTCTCAGGCGCTGCTGGAGTCGGTGCCCAAGCTCGCCGACCGGCACACCGGGCTGAAGGTGATCCCCGGGTCGCCGCCCGATCCGCGGGACGTCGGGCCCGGCTGCTCCTTCGCCCCCCGCTGCGCGCACGCCGTGCCCGCCTGCCTGACCCGGGTGCCCCCGACGCTGGAGGTGGCCCCCGGCCACCTCTCGGCCTGCCTGTTCGCCGAGGAGATCGTGACCCATGCCTGAACCCGCCGCCGGGACGGCTCCGGACGCACCGGTGCTGGACGTCCGCCACGTCGTGAAGCACTACCACCCCGGTCGCAGCCTGCTCCCGTCCCGCCGGCCGACCCTGCGTGCCGTGGAGGACATCTCGTTCACCCTGCCGCGGGGGACGACGCTGGGCATCGTGGGTGAGAGCGGCTGCGGCAAGTCCACCCTCGCCCGGATGACACTGGGTCTGGAGACGCCGACCAGCGGTGAGGTGCGGCTCCAGGGCCGTCCGCTGCCGACGGTGTCGCGGCACTGGCGCAGCAGCGTCATCCAGCTGGTCATGCAGGATCCGTACTCGTCGTTGAACCCGCGGATGACCGTCTACGACATCGTCGCCGAGGCCTACGTCGCGCATCCCGAGCTGGTGCGGGGAGCCCGCCGCCGGGACCTGGTGGTCGAGATGCTGTCCCTGGTCGGCCTGGGCGCCCATCACCTGAACAAGTTCCCGCACCAGCTCAGCGGCGGGCAGCGGCAGCGGGTGGGCATCGCCCGGGCGCTGGCGCCCCGGCCGTCGGTGGTGGTGTGCGACGAACCGGTGTCGGCGCTGGACGTCTCGGTGCAGGCACAGGTGATCAACCTGCTGGGGTCGCTGCAGGCCGAGCTCGGTCTGTCGTACGTGTTCATCTCCCACGACCTGTCGATCGTGCGGCACGTGTCGGACCGGATCGCCGTGATCTACCTGGGTCGCATCGTCGAGGAGGGCACCGCCGAGGCGGTCTATCACGCCCCGGCGCACCCCTACACCCAGGCGCTGCTGGCCAGCATCGCCGCCGCCGAGTTCGACGGCGACGGCCGTGAGATCGCCCGCCCACCCCGGATCCGCGGCGAACTGCCGGACCCGCTGAACCCGCCGTCGGGCTGCCCGTTCCGCAGCCGATGCTTCAAGGCGCAGGACACATGCGCGACGGAGGTACCCGAGCCGCGGCCGGTCGGCCCAGACGGGCACTCCACGCGCTGCCACTTCCCGACCGTCGAAGACCCGGTGCTGCTCACCGGGACGGTGACGCCGGACGGCCCCGGCCGGTGACCGGCGTCCGCCGTGGGATCGCCGCACCCTGCTTCGCCGAGGACCCCGAGGAGCTCGTCGAGCTCGGGATCCGGGCCGAGGAGGCGAGTTTCGACGGCTTCTTCCTGTGGGACCACCTCGTCTTCGCCAACGACGGCGACGGCCCGCCCATCGTCGACCCCTGGCTGGTGCTGGCCGTTCTCGCGTCCCGCACAGAGCGGATCACCCTCGGCCCGATGATCACCCCGGTGTCCCGGCGGCGGCCGTGGGTGCTGGCGCGGCAGACCGCCACGCTGGACGTGCTCAGCGGCGGCCGCACGGTGCTCGGGGTGGGCCTGGGCTCACCCGCGCAGGGTGACTTCGGCATCTTCGGCGAGGAGACCGACCCGGTGATCCGGGCCGAGCTGCTCGACGAGGGACTCGATGTCGTCACCGGACTGTGGACGGGGGAGTGGTTCTCCCACCGGGGGAAGCACTTCACGGTCGCGCCGGTGCGGTTCCGGCCGACACCGGTCTCCGCACCCCGCATCCCGGTCTGGGTGGGCGGGGTGCTGCCGGCCCGGCGACCGATGCGCCGGGCCGCCCGCTGGGACGGGGCGGTGCCCATCCGGTTCGCCGACCGCGAGCTGGCCCGGCCGTCGGTGGCCGACATCGCCGGCGTCCGCGACCTGGTCGCCGCCGCGAGGGGCTCGGTGTCCGGCTACGACCTGGTGGTGTGGGCGGAGGTCGCCGCCGAGCCGGCGGCGCTCGGCCCGACCCTGGACGAGTACGCCGACGCCGGCGCGACCTGGTGGATCGAGACCGCGAAACCCGGGGCGGGCTGGCGGGACGGCCTGCTCGACCGGATCGCCGCGGGCGTCTGAGCGGGGGCCGCCGCTGGGGTCAGCCGGCGGCGGCCCGGATGAGGTCCAGCGCCCGGGCGTTGCCCAGCGACGACTCCGCCGCGGTCAGCCGGGGTGCCGACTCCCCGCGCACGACCTGCTGGGCGTGCGCGATCATCCACTGGAAGGCGGGCGCCGGATCGGCGGTCCAGCTCCGGACGGGCGCGCCGTCGCGCCACAGCTCGACGGTGTCGGTCGGCTTCGGGTGGAAGGGGTTGCTCACCCGCAGCTCGGCGGCGGAGCCGATGATGCGGGTCGCGGTGGACGCCGGACGGCGCATCCCGGCGGAGAGCAGCAGCCGCTGGCCGGACGTGAAGTCGGCGACGGCGGCCGTCTCGACGTCCACCCCGGAATCGGCGGTGAAGCTGCGGGCCGCGGCGGCGTCGACCTCGGCGCCGAACACCAGCCGCGCCAACCGCACCGGGTAGCAGCCGACGACGTACAGGGCACCACCGCCGAGAGCCGGGTCGAACCGGATGTTCGTCGGCGTCCGGACGTCGAAGTGGAACTCCGAGACGCTCTCGCGGACCTCGCCGAGGGTGCCGTCGTCGTCCAGTCGGCGCAGCAGCTCCGTCTGCGGGTGGAACGGGAAGGCGAAGGACTCCCAGAACGCGGCGCCCGCCGGCAGTCCGGCCAGTAGCCCACTGACCTCGGCGGTGTCCAGCCCGAGCGGCTTCTCGCAGATCACCGGGCGTCCGGTGGCCGCCGCGGCCGCGGCCCACCGGACGTGCTGGTCGTTGGGCAGCGCGATGTAGACCGCGTCGACGTCGGTCCGGTCGAGAGCCCCGGCGTAGTCGGCGGTGTCGGCGACGTCGTGCTCGGCCGCCCAGCCGCGGGCCCGGTCGGGGTCGCGGCTGCCGACGACCACGGCGGTGCCACCGGCGGCCCGCATCGCCGGGAGGAACGCCTTCGCGGCGATGGTCGCGGTACCCAGGACGGCCCAGCGGACGGCGGTGTGCGACATCGGGTTTCCAGACTCCGGGGGCGAGAGGTGTTGTCGGCGGCGACGACCCGGCCCGCTGACGCTAGCAGTGCCGCTCCGTCGGTCAGTCGTCCACACCCCGGGCGCGCAACGCGTCCCCGAGGGCGTCCGCGGTGCGCAGCGCCCGGACGACGGCCGGCGCGGCCAACGCCCGCGCGGAGTCGCGCAGACCGGTGACGCCGCGGGCCTTGCGGGCCGCCACGACGTCGGCGACGATGCCGCTGACCAGCGGCACGCAGCGGATCGTCAGGGCGAGCAGCAGCCCGACCCGGTCCGGATCGACGCCGACCCGGCGTAGCGGCCGCAGCAGCCGACCGACGAGGTCGAGCATCGCGGTGACCCGGGTCGTCACCGTGACCAGCGCGGCCAGCCCGACGGTGACCAGCAGCCCGCCGACCGTGGTGGCGGCCCGCTCCCAACCCGCCACGACCATTTGGAACGCCGCCAGGAACGGCACGATCCACAGCAGCGGCCGGAACTGCGCGAACGTCACCCGCGCCGGGATGCCCGCCGCGGCGAACGCGAGCAGCACCGCCAGCAGCGCGATCCCGGCCTGCGCCGGGGTGCGCAGCCACACGGTGCCGAGCACCAACACCGCCAGCAGCGCGAGCTTCAGCCCGGCCGGTGCCCGGTGCAGCAGCGACCGCCCCGGGTGGTAGAGCCCGATCACGGTGCGAGCAGCCGGCGGTAGGCGGCCAGCGCCGCGTCCGGGGCGTCGTCGGCGACCACCCGGCCGTCGTCGACGACCAGCACCCGGTCGAAGTCGGCGACCAGCTCCAGCTGGTGGGTGACCACGACGACCTGCTGGTCCAGCCGCGCGAAGGTGGCCGCGATCATCGCCGCGTTGCGGGCGTCCAGCAGGGTGGTCGGTTCGTCGGCGACCAGCACCGCGGGCTCCCCGACGAGTACCGACGCCAGCGCCAGCAGCTGCTTCTGGCCGCCGGACAGCAGGTGCGCCGGGTGGTCGGCGTGGCCCGCCAGCCCGAATCGCTCCAGCACCGCGTCGACCCGGGCCGCCGCCTCGGCCCGGCCGAGCTTCACGCGGCGCAGGGTGAAGGCGACGTCCTCCCGCACGGTCGGCATGACGATCTGGGTGTCCGGGTCGGTGAAGACGAACCCGACGAGCTCGCGGACCCGCTTCCCGTGCCGGGCCACCGAGAGCCCGTCCACCGTGACCTCACCGGCGGTCGGCTCGACGAGGCCGTTGATCATCCGGGCCAGCGTGGACTTGCCGGAGCCGTTGGCCCCGACGATCCCGATCCGGCGCTCGGTCAGCGTCAGGTCGACGTCGGTCAGCACCCGCCGGTCGCCGAACGCGTGGTGCACGTGGTCGAAGCGGATCTCGTGGGCGGTCACGGCCGGATCCGTTCGACGAGCAGCGCGATGCCCTGCCCGCCGCCGATGGCGCAGGCGGCGAGCCCGAACCGCGGCCCGTCCGGTCGCAGCATGCGGTGATACAGCCGGACCAGAAGGATCGCGCCGGACGCCCCCCACGGGTGGCCCAGCGCGATCGCCCCGCCGTCGGTGCACACGGTGTCGGGGTCCAGGTCCAGGGGGTGCACGGCGGCGCGGATCTGGGCGGCGAACGCCTCGGTGTTCTCCCCGGCGCCGAGGTCGGCGGCGGT
>JBQGEH010000204.1:0-2905 GCA_052039515.1 Nakamurella sp.
CCGCCGAGACCGTGCAGGTCACCTCCGTGACCGTGCCGGACGACGCGCTGACCCCGACGCAGCCGCCGGCCACCACCGAGTCGACCCCGACGGACGCGGTACCGACCGACGCGCTGCCGACCGACGGCGGCAGCACCGACAGTGCGCCCACCGACGGCGGCAGCACCGACAGCGTGCCCACCGACGGCGGCAGCACCGACAGCGTGCCCACCGAGGACGGCGGCACCGACGGCGGCACGACCGACGGAGCCTCCGCGGACCCGACCGCCGCCCCGACGACCTGATCCGCTCCGGCGCGCGACGCCGGACGAGCCACCGGGGGTGAGGCCGTGACCGACTCCGTCGACCGCACCCGGCTGCTGGCCTACCGGGTGCTCGCCTCCGGCCTGCGCCGGGACGGCGGCGACGCCGGGTCCCTCGACGGTGTGCTCGCCCTCGGCGTCCAGGACCGGGACGGCGGCGCCGCGCTGGCGCTGGCCGACCGGCACCCGGACCCGCCGCCGATCGGCGCGCCCGGGGACGACACCCCGCCGGCCCAGGCCTGGACGCTGCGCGGCACCCCGCACGTGCACCGTCGCGCCGATCTCCCGGGGCTCGCCGACGCGCTGCGGCCGACCTCGGAGGCCGGGGCGGTGGCGATGCTGGCCGGCTCCGGCAAGGCGCTGGCCGCCCGGGGCACCCCGTCCCTGGAGGCGCTGGACGTGGTGGCCGCGGCGATGCGCCGGCTGGTCTCCGGGCCGACGCCGAAGGCCGAGCTGAGCACGGCGCTCACCGCCGCACTCGATCCCCGCTACGTGACGTTCTGCGCGCCGTGCGGCGTCGACCACGTTCCCGAGCTGCTCTTCCGCACGGCGGCGCTGCCCGCCGGGTTGGGGCTCGTCCCGGGCCGGGCCGCCACCCTGGAGCCGCTGCGACCGGTCTCCGATCCTCCGACGATCACCCGGGAACACCTCGTCACCGCGTTCCTGGACCTGTACGGCGCGGCGACGAAGGCCGAGGTGGCGGCCCACCTGGGTACCCGGCCCGGCGACCTGCCGTGGCCCGCGACGACACCACTGACCGTCGCCGGCGAACGGCTGCAGAGCACCCCCGACCGGATCGGCCGGATCGCCGCCACCGACCCCGAAGCGGTGGCCGGCCTCGTCCGCCTGCTGCCGCCCGGCGACCCGCTGCTGCAGCCCCGCACCCGCAGCCTCACCGTGCCCGACCAGGAGCACTGGAAGGCGCTCTGGCCGGCGATCGGCCCGGCCGGGGCGCTGCTGGCCGGCGGTGGGATCGCCGGCACCTGGCGACCCCGGACCGCGAACGGCCGGCTGACCCTCACCGTCCGCCCGTTCCGGGCCCTCACCAGCGACGAGCGGCGGGGCCTCGACGCCGAGGCCGAGCTCGCCGCCCGCGTCCGCGGCGCCACCGACGTGACGGTCGTACTCGACCGCTGACGTCAGGCGTTGGTGACCCGGTACACGTCGTAGACGCCCTCGACGCCGCGGACCGCGCGCAGCAGGTGCCCGAGGTGCTTCGGGTCGGCCATCTCGAAGGAGAACTTGCTGACCGCGATCCGGTCCTTGGTCATGGCCAGGCTCGCCGACAGGATGTTGACCTTCTCGTCGGCCAGCGTCTTGGTGATGTCGGACAGCAACCGGTGCCGGTCCAGCGCCTCCACCTGGATGGCCACCAGGAACACCGACGAGGCGTGCGGATCCCACTGGACCGGGATCAGCCGCTCCTGCTCGTGCCGCAGGAACTCCGCGTTGGTGCAGTCGGTACGGTGCACCGACACGGCGCCGCCCTTGGTGATGTAGCCCAGGATCGGGTCGCCGGGCACCGGGGTGCAGCAGCGGGCCAGCTTGACCTGCAGGTCGCTGACCCCGTGCACCAGCACACCGGCGTCGCCGCTGGACCGCTGCATCGGACGGTGCCGGGCGGGCGCGCGCTCGGCGACCGCCTCCCCTGCTTCTTCCACACCGCCCTGCAGCGACACCACCTTGGACACGACGGTGCTGGCGACGATGTGGTTCTCACCGACCGCCGCGTACAGCGCGGCGATGTCCTTGTAGCCGAGGTCGTGGGCGACGGCGGCCAGGCTGTCGTGCGAGATCATCCGCTGCACCGGCAGGCCGGCCCGGCGGATGGCCTTGGTGATGGCCTCCTTGCCGACCTCGATCGCCTCGTCGCGGCGTTCCTTGGCGAAGTACTGCCGGATCTTGTTCTTCGCCCGCGAGCTGACGACGAAGTTCAGCCAGTCCCGGCTGGGGCCGGCGGTCGGCGCCTTGGAGGTGAAGATCTCGATGATCTGGCCGTTGTCCAGCTTCCGCTCCAGCGGCACCAGCCGGCCGTTGACCTTGGCGCCGATGCAGCGGTTGCCGACCTCGGTGTGCACCGCGTAGGCGAAGTCGACGGGGGTGGACCCGGTGGGCAGGGTGTGGATGTCGCCCTTGGGGGTGAAGACGAAGATCTCCCGGGACGCCATCTCGTAGCGCAGGGTGTCCAGGAACTCGCCCGGGTCGCCGGCCTCCCGCTGCCAGTCCAGCAGCTGCCGCATCCACGCCATCTCGTCGATGCCGCCGGCCTGGTGGGTGCCCTTGGTCTCCTTGTACCGCCAGTGCGCGGCGATGCCGTACTCGGCGGTGTGGTGCATCTCGGTGGTGCGGATCTGCACCTCCAGCGGCGTGCCGCCGGGCCCGATCACCGTGGTGTGCAGCGACTGGTAGACCCCGTACCGGGGCTGGGCGATGTAGTCCTTGAACCGGCCCGGCATCGGCTGCCAGAGCGCGTGCACCACACCCATCGCGGCGTAACACTCGCGCAGCGAGTCGACCAGGATGCGCACCGCCACCAGGTCGTGGATCTCGTCGAAGTCGCGGCCGCGGACCTGCATCTTCTGGTAGATCGAGTAGTAGTGCTT
>JBQGEH010000205.1:0-1904 GCA_052039515.1 Nakamurella sp.
ACCGAACGGGCCCTGCGCGGACTGGTGACCACCCGCGGCACCCAGGTGCCGTGGTCGGCCGCGACCCGCGCGCGGGCGGTGGCCGCCCCCACGGCGGCAGACCTCGCGGCGGCCGCGGAGGACGTGGTGGTGGTGCGCCGGCATTACCCGCCGCCGGAGCCGCTGCGCCCGCCCCGGACCGGCGACGCACCCCGGTCCCGGCGGCGCGGCGACTGACCCGGCGACCCGGTCAGGGAACGACCATCACCGGGCACTTCTGGGCGGCCACGATGGCCCGCGACACCGAACCCGAGGTGATGCGGTGCAGGAACTCGGCGAAGCCGGAGTGCCGCTTGCCGACCACGACCACCGCCGCGTCCCGGTCCTGGGCGATGCGGATCAGTTCGGTCGCCGCCTCGCCGTAGCTGGACACCAGCTGCCAGCGGACGCCGTCCAGATCCCCGCTCGCGGTGATCTGCTCCATCAGCTCGTCGTCGAGTTCCCGCTCGACCTCGGCGGACAGCTGCAGGTCCTCACCGACCGGCAGGTACCCCTCGGCCAGCGGCATCAGCCGCCGCCGGACGTGCACCAGCACGACGTCGCGGCCCAGGCACTCGGCCAGGAACGCGGCCGCCCGCAGGGGGCGGCCGCTGTTCTCGACGGTGTCCACGCCGACCACCACGGGCCCGCTGCGCAGGTCCCTGGGCAACCGCACACCCCACGCGTTCGTCATGGGTCGAGTATCGCGCGCCGGGGGTCCCGCGGCGCGATCGGATCGGCGGGTGCCCCCCCGGCTGGCTCAGTCGAACTGCGGCGCCTCGGTGCGCTCCCGCTTGAGCTCGAAGAAGTACGGGAAGCCGGCGAGGGGGACGCTGGCGTCCCAGAGCTTCCCGGCGTCCTCGCCGCGCGGGATCCGGGTGATGACCGGCCCGAAGAAGGCGACGTCGTTGATGTGGATGGTCGGCGTGCCGACGCCCTTGCCCACCTTGTCCATCCCGGCGTGGTGCGACTTCCGCAGGGCGGTGTCGTATTCGGTCGAGTCGGCCGCGTCGGCCAGCGCCGGATCGAGGTCGAGGTCGGCCAGCGACTCCCGCACGACGGCGGTGAGGTCCTTGTTGCCCTCGTTGTGGATCTTGGTGCCCATCGCCGTGTAGAGCGGCGAGAGGATGTCGTCGCCGTACTTCTGCGCGGCGGCGATGGCGACCCGCACCGGACCCCAGGCCTTCTCGAGCATCTTCCGGTAGTCGTCCGGGATGTCCTGACCCTCGTTGAGGACGGCGAGGCTCATCACGTGGAAGCGGGCCTCGATGTCGCGCACCTTCTCGACCTCGAGGATCCACCGGGAGGTGATCCAGCAGAACGGGCACAGCGGGTCGAACCAGAAGTCGGCGCGGTCTTTTGCGGCGCCGCCGTCGGTGGTGGCGGTGTCAGTGTCGGTCGCGGTGTCGGTGTCGGTGCTCAACGGAACTCCTGTTCTCGGGGCCGCCCGGGGCGGCCGGTCGGTACGGCGGACCGCCCGGAGGCGGTCGACGCGGCGGCACGCACGCGGCGGCGGCGCGGTCCGTGCGCATCCCTGGATGCCCAGCACCGGTCCCGGGTACACCCCGGGCGCCGCCGGTCCGTGCGACCGGCTCGTCGGGGGTACTGACTCCCGTGAGGTTAGATGTATTCCCCGACATCGCAGGTCGTCCGATGTGATGCAGACGAGAAGGATCACCACGCCGTGTCCCAGCCCCCCAATCTCACCCGCGACCAGGCGCGAGCGCGCGCCGCGGTGCTGCGCACCCACAGCTACCGGATCGAGCTCGACCTGACCGACGGGCTCGGCGGTCCCGGCGAGACGACGTTCACCACCGCCGCCGTGATCCGCTTCGACGCCGAGCCCGGCGCGACCACCTGGATCGACTTCGTCGGCGAGTCGGTCG
>JBQGEH010000206.1:0-9094 GCA_052039515.1 Nakamurella sp.
GCGTCGCCGGCGGCGGCCGCGCGGGTGAGTTGTTGGGTGGGTTTTGCGTCGACGTCACCCGGGCGGTGGACCCCGGGGGGTGCAGCGCCCGTCGCCGCCGGTGCCGTCCCGGGCCCCAGTCCCGCGACGGGAGTCGACATCCCGTCGGTGTCGACAGATCAGACCGTGCAACAGCTGCGGCGCAGGTGACCCGGACCGGTCGGAAGACCGGTGCGGGCGACGTCCCGTGCGCAGCTGTGGGTGGACCGTGCAGCCGGCCGCGGGGAACCTGACCCGGGATCCGACCGCGAGGACCGACCATGACGCACCACACCGCCGAGTCCCGCCGTCACGCCACCGACGTGGTCACCGCTTGACCTCCGTGGTGCCCGATCCGGACGCCGCCGGGTCGCCGTCGGTGGACGAGGTACTGCGTGACCTGGTGGACCACGGGTGCCGTCGGCTGACCGACCGGGTCGCCGCCGCGGGGATCATCCGACGCCGCTCGGTCACCGAGGTCCTCATCGAGGGCATGGACGTGCTCTGGGACGACGTGCTGGCGCACCGCGACGAGTACCGGGCGGTGCTGCTGCTGCAACGGACCCGGCCGGAGCTGCGGGTGCCCGGCCCGGACGGTGACGTCACGCTGCACGAGCTGCCGCCCGCGTGGGCGGCGCACTGGCTGACCGTCCTGCAGACCCTGCAGGACGTCAGCTGGAACACGCCGGTGCCGCTGCTGGCCCGGTTGGTGAGCGCGACCCTGAGCGGGCTGGTCACCCATGCGGTCTGCGAAGGCGGGGACGTGGACGTCCGGCCGGTCTTCCGGGTGCTGGCGTACGACCTGGCCCAGCACAGCACCCGCAACCGGCACCCCCGGGTCCCGCGGGGCTGAGCGTCACCGCAGCCGACGGTGCTCCACCTCGGTGCCGCGGGCGATGAGGACGTCGGAGGTCAGGTCCGGGGCGAAGATGCCGTGCGCGACGACCCCCGGGGTGGCGCCGAGCATCGCCGCCGTCCGGGCCGGATCGCCGAGATCGGTGTGGTAGTCGGCGATCAGACCGCCGTCCGGGCTCTCGGGGACGTCGCGCAGCTCGGCCGTGCCCAGCCGGCGCAGCGTCGAGGCCAGCCCGAATTTCATCAGCTCCACCGGCACCGGCCAGGTCAGCGCCGGCACCGCCTTGGAGGAGTCGACGATGACGACGAAACGGTCGGCGGTCACCGCGACGATCTTCTCGCGGGTGTGCGCCGCGCCTCCGCCCTTGATCAGCCAGCCGTCGGGGTCCACCTCGTCGGCGCCGTCCACGGCGATGTCGAAACGGTCGATGCTGCCGAACGGTTCGACCGTCAGCCCGAGGTGGCGGGCGGCCGTCTCGGTGCCGGGTGAGGTGGCCACGCAGCGGATCGACAGCCCGCGGGCCGCGAGTGCCGGCAGCAGGAACGCGACCGTCGAACCGGTCCCCAGGCCGACCGTCATGCCGTCCTCGACGAGCTGCGCACCGGCGATGCCGGCGGCGCGCTTCTCGGCGGCGGCCGCGCTGAGCTCGGTGTGGTCGGGGTCGCTGCTCATCGTCGTCCTTCTGCCGCGCCGGTCGGGCGCGGCCGGACTCCGGCCGGCGCCCACGAACGGCTGCCAGTATGCCCGCCCGGGGGACGCCGGCTCAGCGCAGCTCCAGCCCACCCTCGCGCAGCGCACGGGCCACCGACGCACGGAGCTGGAACTTCTGCACCTTCCCCGACACCGTGCGCGGCAGCTCGGGGACGAGCAGCAGGGCTTCCGGGAACTTCTGCCGGGCGAGACCGCAGCGGTCCAGGTGCGCCGTCAGGTCGGGCAGCGTGGGGCCGTCACCGGCGCCGACCACCACCGCGCAGGCCTTCTCACCGAGCCGCTCGTCGGGCATGGCGACGACCGCGACGTCGCGCACCGACGGGTGGGTCAGCAGCAGGTCCTCGACCTCCTTGGCGCTGATGTTCTCCCCGCCCCGGATGATGACGTCCTTGAGCCGACCGACGATGCCGATCACCCCGGACGGGTCGATGCGGGCGAGATCGCCGGTGCGGAACCATCCGTCGTCGGTGAAGGCGCCGATGTTGTCACCCGGGTCGAGATACCCGACGAACAGTTCCGGCCCGGTGACCTCGAGCTCACCGGTGACCGCCGCGTCGAGCGGTCCGCTGGTCCCGGCGATGCGGCCGGCGGCGTCGCCGATCGGGCGGCCCTCGGTGGCGGTGCGCACGGCGGTATCGTCGTCCGGTCGGACGATGCACAGGGTCGGCATCTCGGTCGAGCCGTAGGTCCGCGCCACCGACGTCCCCATCACCTCCTCGGCCGCCGCGACCAGAGTGGCGGGGATGTCCGCGCCGCCGCAGACGAAGGTCCGCAGCGCGGACCCGGTGCCCCGGGCCCGGTACGCCTCGGTCAGTCCCCGCAGGAAGGGGGTCGCCGAGACCGTCATCGTGCAGTGGTGGTCCTCGATGACCCGGACCGCCCGGTCGGCGTCCCAGCGGGCCAGCAACGCCACCGCGCCGTCGATACCGACCGGCATGACCACGCCGTAGAGCAGACCGGTGACGTGGGTGAGCGGGGACGGCATGAAGACGGTGTCACCGTCCAGACCGCAGACGTCGGCGATCGAGGCCGCCTCGTAGGCCAGCGTCCGGTGCGTGTGCAGCACGCCCTTCGGGTGACCGGTGGTTCCCGAGGTGTACATCAGCATCGCGACGTCGTCGGGATCGCCGTCGGCACAGTGGAAGTCGGCGCGGGGCGGGGGAACGTCCCGGTCCACCCCGAGGACGGCGGCGCGGTGGCCCACGCCGTCCAGGGCGTCGCGCACCATCCCCGGGTAGTCGGTGTCACCCCACCCGAGCGGAACCACCACGGCGGCCGGTCGGCTGGTGGCCAGGATGGTGCGGAGTTCGTTGCCGCGGTAGATGGGGGTCACCGGGTTGACGACGGCGCCCAGTCCCCAGACGGCGTACATCGCCGCCACCGTCTCCCACCAGTTGGGCAGCTGCACGGTGACCACGTCCCCGGTCCGGACGCCCGCCGCCCGGAGCCGCTGCTGCCAGCCACCGGCCCGGCCGGCCAGCGCCGCCCGATCGAGACGGTCGTCGCCGTCGAACACCGACGGCTGCCGCGGGTTCCGGGCGACGGCGTCGGCGTGGACGCGCGGCAGGACCCGGTCGAAGGCGGGCGCCGCCGGGGTCGGCGGGCCCGGGGGGCGGGTCGGGTGCAGGGTCACCGCGGGCCCCCCGTCGACGGGCCCCGGACCCCGTCGAGGAACACGCTGAACAGCTGGTCCGCGACCGTCTCCGGGCCGTACCGGCCGGTGGGGGAGTACCAGCGGTAGGCCCAGTTGCACATCCCGAAGAGCGCCAGTGTGGTCGTGCGGGCGTCGAGCGAGCGCAGGATCCCCGATCGGATGCCGTCGGTGACGGCCGCCTCGACCAGCGCCTCGTACCGGTCACGTTTGACGCGGGCGGCGGCCTGCGACTCCGGGGGCAGCTCCCGGAAGTACTCGAAGAAGACGCGGACGTGACCGGGGCGGCGGTCGATGAGTACCAGCAGGTCGTGGAAGACGCTGTGCAGCAACGCCACCGGTTCCGCGCCGGTGCGCAGCCGCTCCTCGTACATGGTCAGCAGGTCGTCGATCCAGGCGTCGTGGATGGCGTACAGGATCTCGTGCTTGGCCCGGAAGTAGTGGTAGACGGTGGCTTTGGCGGTGCCCACCCGGTCGGCGATGGCGGCCGTGGAGGTCCGGTGGAAGCCGTGTTCGTCGAACAGTTCCGCCGCCGCACGGACGATCTCGGCCCGCCGGGCGGTCCCGGGTGCGGTGTGGGTCGACGCCGGCATCAGTACGCCGCCGTCCGCCGGAGCGCGTCGGCGATGTCGGCGCGCTGGGGCAGCCACGCCCGTTCCAACGCCGGTGCGTAGGGTGCCGGCGAGAACCCCGCGCCGACCCGCAGCACGGGTGCGTCCAGCAGCCAGAAGCCGTGCTGCACCACCGACGCCACGACCTCGGCGCCGACACCGAAGTCGGTGACCGCCTCCTGCACGACGACCAGCCGGGACGTCTTGGCCACCGAGGCGATCACGGTGTCGCGGTCCAGCGGTGAGATGGTGCGCAGGTCGACCACCTCGACGTCGATGCCCTCGGCCGCGAGCTCGTCGGCGACCTCCAGGCACTCGACGGCCATCCGCGACCAGGACACGACGGTGACCTGACTGCCGGTGCGGGTGACCCGCGCCTTCCCGATCGGCACCCGATGGTCGGGCGGCGGGGCCGCGGACCGGCGGCCGTACAGGTTGCGGTTCTCCAGGAACAGCACCGGGTTCGGGTCGTCGACGGCGCTGCGGAGCAGTCCGTAGGCGTCCGCGGCGGTGGACGGCATGACCACGGTCAGTCCGGGTACGTGGGCCAGCAACGCCTCCAGGCTCTGCGAGTGCTGGCTGCCCGCCGACCGTCCGGCGCCGAACTGGGTCCGCACCACCAGGCCCATCGACGCCCGGCCGGCGGTCATGAACGGCAGTTTGGCGGCCTGGTTGAGCAGCGCGTCGAAGGCCACGCCCAGGAAGTCGAGGTACATCAGCTCCACGACCGGGCGGTCGCCGGCCATCGCCGCGCCGACCCCGAGCCCCAGGATGGCCGACTCGGAGATCGGCGTGTCCAGCACCTGGTCCGGGAAGCGGCCGGCGAGGCCGCGGCTGACCGCGAACACCCCGCCGCCCGCGGCCACGTCGATGCCGGCCAGGAAGACCCGGGGGTCGTCGGCGAGGGCGTCGCCGAGCGCGGCCCGGACCGCCTCGATGTACTTCACCGGCGGGGCGTCGCGGTCCGGCTCGCGTTCCGCGACCGGCAGCCGTGGGCGGGTCACGAAGTCGGCCACCCCGGCCACGTCGGGTTCCGGGTCCCGCCGGGCGGCGTCGGCGGCGGCCTGCATCCGGGCGGTGGCCGCATGCTCGACGGCGTCGACGTCGGCGGCCGGGACCCCGAGGTCGAGCAGGCGCCGACGGGCCACGACCACCGGATCGCGCGCGAGTCCCGCGGCCAGGTGGGCGGGGTCGCGGTACTGCTGCTGGTCGCCCTCGTAGTGGCCGTGCCAGCGCGCGGTGTCGGCCTCCAGCACCACCGGTCCGTGCCGCCGGGCGTACGCCACCACATGGCGGGCCCGGTCGGCGACCGCCCAGACGTCGGTGCCGTCCACACCGACCCACGGCAGGCCGTAGCCCGCGGCGCGGGTCCGCAGCGGTACCGGGTGGCCCGTCTCGGCCGGGGTGAACTCGGCGAAACCGTTGTTCTCGCACAGGAACACGACGGGCAGTCGCCACAACGCGGCGAGATTGACCGCCTCGTGGAACATCCCCTGGGCCACCGCACCGTCGCCGAAGAACGCCACGACCACGTCGTCGGAGCCGCGCCGGCGGGCGGCCAGCGCCGCTCCGACGGCGATCGGCAGGCCGGCGGCGACGATGCCGTTGGCGCCGAGGATCCCGAGCTCGGGATCGGCGATGTGCATCGACCCGCCCCGGCCCTGGACGGCGCCGGTGGCCCGGCCGAAGAGCTCGGCGAACATCGCGTGCGGATCCATGCCCTTGGCCAGGCAGTGGCCGTGGCCGCGATGGGTGGACGTGAGCTGGTCGGTCCGTCGGAGGGCGGCGCACACCCCCACCGCGGACGCCTCCTGGCCGAGCGAGACGTGCACGAACCCGGGGATGACGCCGTCCCGGTAGAGCTGGGACGTCAGCAGCTCGAAGGCGCGCACCTCGCACACCGTCCGGAAGAGGTCGGTCAGCTCCGCCACCGTCGCCGGCGCGACGTCGTCGGTGACCGGGTCCGGCGCGATGGGCGGTGCGTCCACGGGAGGGTCCGTCCTGTTCGGGTGCGGGGGTGCGGGGGTGCGGGGCGGTCCGGGCGGTGCGTGGGCGGGCCACGAGGGCGGGGAGCGCGTCGCCGGGGCCGTCCGGCCGGCCGGTCGTCCCACCATCCGTCCCGGCGTCACGGGTGTCAAGAGTCGACTGCAAACGTGTGCAGTAGCTGTTGACCTGGGCTGCACACGATTGCATACTCGGACCATCGACCGGCCGGCTGGTCGGTCCGTGGATGCCGGGAACTCCGGTGGCACGGATCGGCGCGCGGGCACCGCAGGTGCTCCGTCACCGGTCGTCGGCACCGGCCGTGCCCCCGGACATCGGATCGAAGGAGATTCCGTGCGTCGTGACATCACGTTCGAAAGCAACGGCGACACCATCCGGGGGTGGCTCTACACCCCGGACGAGGGCGAGGGCCCGTTCCCGACGGTGGTGATGGCCGGTGGCTGGTGCTACGTCAAGGAGATCGTGCAGCCGCACTACGCGCAGATGTTCGCCGACAACGGGCTGGCCGCGGTGCTCTTCGACTACCGCAACTTCGGGGAGAGCGGCGGCTCCCGCCGCCAGCACATCGATCCGCACATGCAGTTGGAGGACTACCGCAACGCGATCTCCTTCGCCGAGACCCAGGCCGAGGTGGACGCGGACCGGATCGGGGTGTGGGGGCTGTCCTACAGCGGCGGCCACTCGTTGATCCTGGCCGCCACCGACTCGCGCATCAAGTGTGCGGTGTCCCAGATCCCGGTCGTCGAGGGCTATCTCAACATGCGGCTGGCGAACGGCACGGTCAACTTCCGCCGCCTGGAGAAGGCCATCCTGGACGCCCGCCGGCACCGCTTCGCCACCGGTGAGGACGTCATGGTCCCGCACTTCAGCCTGGACACCGGCAACGAGATCTCGGCCTGGCCGTTCCCCGAGGGCTACGAGGTGTTCCACACCTTCCAGCAGACCGTCGCACCCAACTACGACTTCGACGCCACCCTGGAGTCGGTCGACCTGCTGATGTCCTACGACATCCGGCCGTTCCTGCACCGCATCGTGGACACCCCGACGATGATGATCGTCGCCGAGAACGACGACATCACGCTGTGGGACGAGGCGATCGCCGCGTTCAACCGGATCCCCACCGCCAAGAAGGAACTGGTGGTCATCGACAAGTCCGACCACCTGGCGCTCTACAGCAACCAGAGCCTGCTCATCCGGTGCGCGACCGCCGCCACCCGCTGGTTCGTCGAGCGACTCGTCCCGCACGGCCGCCCCGCGGCCGCCTGAACCCCCGACCGTCGAGGAGACACCCCCATGCGTGCAGCCGTGTTCCACGGAGCCAAGGACATCCGCGTCACCGACGTGCCGGCACCCACCGAGGTCGGTCCGGGACAGGTGCTGGTCCGGCCGTTCTGGTGCGGCATCTGCGGGACCGACCTGCACGAGTACGCGGTCGGTCCCATCGTCATCCCCACCGAGCCGCATCCGTTGACCGGCGCCGCGGCGCCGCAGATCCTCGGTCACGAGTTCTCCGCCGAGGTGGTGGAGGTCGGCGCCGGTGTCACCAACGTCCGTGCCGGTCAACGGGTCTCGATGATGCCGATCATCGCCTGCGGCGAGTGCTGGTACTGCCGGCGGGCGCTGGGCCACCTGTGCGTGCGGATGGCGTGCGTCGGCCTGAGCCACGCCTGGGGCGGCATCGCCGAGCTGGCCGTCGTGCCGGCCGCGCAGGTCTTCGCGCTGCCCGACGAGGTCAGCGACATCCAGGGGGCGCTGGTCGAGCCGACCGCGGTGGCCGCCTACGGCGTCGACGCCGCCGGCGTCCGCCCCGGCGACACCGTGCTCATCACCGGGGCCGGCCCGATCGGCGCTCTCGCCTCGATCTACGCGAACGCCCTGGGGGCCCGGGTGTTCGTCTCCGAGGTCAACCCGGTGCGCCGGGACCTGGCCCGGTCGCTGGACGTCGGCGAGGTGCTCGATCCGTCCGAGGTGGACCTGACCGCGGTGCTGCAGGACGCCACCGAGGGCGTGGGGGTGGACGCCGTCGTCGAGTGCTCGGGCAACGAGCGGGCGCTCCAGGCCGCCATCGCCGCGGTGCGGTCGGCCGGTCGGGTCACCCAGACCGGTCTGCACACCCGGCCGGCGTCGATCGACCCGATGATCATCGCCAACCGGGAGATCACCTACAACGGCACCTGGTGCTACCCGCTGCACGACTGGCCGCGGGTCATCGACCTCATCGCCCGCCGCGGCCTGCCCGTCGAGAAGGTCGTCACCGCCGAGATCGACGCGGTCGACCTGGTGGAGAAGGGGTTCGAGACGCTGCTCTCGCCGACCGGTGACGAGGTCAAGGTGCTGGTGAATGCCCGCTGACGGTCGGGTCGTCCTCGTCACCGGGGCGAGCCGGGGCATCGGGTTCGCCGTCGCGCGGCGGCAGCTCGCCGACGGCGCGTCGGTGGTGGTCACCGCGCGCAAGGCCGACGCCCTGGCCGCGGCGGTCGACCAGCTCGGCGGCGGTGCCGCGGCCGGCCGCGTCGTCGGGATCGCCGGCAACACCGACTCCCCGGACCACCGCCGGGAGGTGCTGGACCGGATCGCCGCCGACCACGGACGGCTGGACGTCCTGGTCAGCGCGACCGGGATGAACCCGTGGTTCGGGCCGCTGGTCGAGCTGGACCTCGGTGCGGCCCGGAAGGTGCTCGAGGTCAACGTGATCAGTGCGTTGGGCTGGGTCCAGGAGGCCGTCCGGCACCCGGTGCTGCGGTTGGCCGAACGGGGTGGGGCGGTCGTGACGCTGTCGTCGGTGACCGGCGAGACCCCCTCGGAGGGCATCGGTTTCTACGGCGTCAGCAAAGCCGCGCTGAACCAGCTCACCCGGACGTTGGCGGTCGAGCTGGGGCCACGCGTGCGGGTCAACGCCATCGCGCCCGCGGTGGTGCGGACCGGCTTCTCCAAGGCGCTCTACGACGGTCGCGAGGACGCGGTGGCTGCCGCGTACCCGCTCGGGCGGATCGGTGAACCGGACGACATCGCCGCCGCCGTCGCCTTTCTCGCGTCCAAGGACGCGGCGTGGATCACCGGTCAGGTGCTCACCCTGGACGGCGGCCTGCTGGCCGCCGGTGGCCGCGCATGACCACGCCGCCGCACGACATGGTCGCCGCGGTCCGCGCCTTCGTCGCCGAGGAGGTGCTGGCGGCGGAACCGGTGCCCGGTACCCCGCTGGACCCGGCTGTGCTCGCCCGGCTGCAGGACAGTGCCCGGGCG
>JBQGEH010000207.1:0-4698 GCA_052039515.1 Nakamurella sp.
GAGGGTGTCGTCCGGGGGGATCGGATGACCATGATCGACAGCGGGGCCAGGCGCCCCGCCACGACGACACCGCCGGAGCGGACCGGACGACGAGGGCCACGCGCGGACCCGCCCGGGGCGACGGGCACCGGGATCGCGCTCGCACCGGGCCTGCCGATCGTCGAACGGGACGCCCGCACCCTGCAGATCGGGGTGGACCCGTCCCGTCGGATCCTGCTCCGTGATCCGCCGCCGGGTACCGCGGAGCTGCTCGGCCTGCTGGCCCAGGGCTGGTCGCTGCCGGTGGCCAGCCGCCGGACGGCGGCGGTCCGGCGGGTGCCGGTGACCAGCTGGGACGGCGTGGTCACCGACCTGCTCGCCGGCGGCTTCCTCGTCATCGACGCCGCCCCCGTCTCACCGCTGGCCGACGCGGTCACGGTCGTCGTCGGCACCGGTCCCCTCGCCAGCACCGTCGCCGCACTGCTGGCGGCGGCGGGCACCGGCCACGTGCACCTCGATCCCGACCGGGCGCTGCGACCGGCCGACGCCACCCCGGCGGGGCCGTCGGCCGACGACATCCGCTCCGCGGTGGCGGTGGTGCCGTTCGGACGGCACCGCCCCGGACCGACCGCGCCACCCCGCCCGGCGGGCCCGGCCGACCGGGCCGCGATGACCGCCGCGCTGCGACGGTCCCGCCCCGACGTCGCGGTGCACCGGCCGTCCGCCTTCCACCCGCCCGATCTGGTCGTCCTGGCGACCGACGGCCCGCCGACCCCGGAACAGGTCCGTCCCCTGATGGCGGACGGGCGGCCGTTCCTGGTGGTGGGTGCCACCGGCCGGTCCGGGGTGGTCGGGCCGCTGGTGCTGCCCGGTCGCACGTCCTGCCCGCACTGCCACGACCTGCACCGACGCGACGCCGACCCGGGCGGGCCGGTGGTGCAGGCGGCGCTGCGCCGCGTACCGGTGCCGCCGCCCGCGGTGCTGGCCGGCGCGGTGGCGGCAACCGCCGCCGACCAGGCGGTGCAGTTCCTCGAGGGCGGGCGGCCGGCGGCCCTGGACGGCACCCTGACCTCGACGGCCGGTGACTGGCGGGTCCGTCGGCGCAGCTGGCGGCCGCACCGGGACTGTTTCTGCCGGATGCGGTGAGTGCACCTCCCGCCCGCCGCGGCGACAGGGACAATGGTGGGGTGAGCGACATTCCCCAGGGCGCCATCAACCGCAGCGCGAAGCTGGTGGGCCTGCCGATCTCCGCGGCGGGCCGGGTCGGTCTCGGCCTGGGGCAACGCCTGATGGGTCGGACCCGGGACGAGGTCAGCGCCGAGATGCAGCGGCGGACCGCCGAGCAGGTGTTCGAGGTGCTCGGCACGCTCAAGGGCGGCGCCATGAAGTTCGGCCAGGCGCTCTCGGTGTTCGAGGCCGCGATGCCCGACGACGCGGTCGCGCCCTACCGGGAGGCGCTGACCAAGCTGCAGAACGCCGCGCCGCCGATGGAGCCCACGGTGGTGCGCCGGCTGATGACCGAACAGCTCGGGGCGGCGTGGCCCTCCTACTTCCGTGACTTCGACGACCGGGCCGCGGCCGCGGCGAGCATCGGCCAGGTCCACAAGGCCGTGTGGCGGGACGGCCGGGAGGTCGCGGTCAAGCTGCAGTACCCGGGCGCGGCCCAGGCGCTCACGGCCGACCTGAACCAGCTGAGCCGGCTCGGCCGGCTGATGCAGCCGCTGATGCCCGGCCTGCAGTACAAGCCGTTGCTGGCCGAGCTGCGGGAGCGGGTGCTCGACGAGATCGACTACGCCGCCGAGGCCGACAACCAGCGGCTGTTCGCCGCCGCGTACGCCGACGACCCCGAGATCGCGATCGGGCGGGTGGTGGCGAGCGCGCCGCAGCTCATCATCACCGAGTGGGTCGACGGGGTCGGGATGGCGAAGATCATCGCCGACGGCACCCGGGACCAGCGGGACACCTGCGGCCGGATCATGGCCGAGTTCCACTTCTCCGCACCCGAACGGGCCCGCGCCCTGCACACCGACCCGCACCCGGGCAATTTCATGCTCCGCTCGGACGGGCGGCTGGGCATCGTCGACTTCGGTTCGGTGTCGCGGATGCCCGACGGGGCGCTGCCCATCGTCGGCCGGCTCGCCCGGCTCTCCATCGAGGGCGACGCGGACGCGGTCATCGCCGGTCTCCGGGCGGAGGGGTTCATCCCGGACTCGTTGGATCCCGACCCGCAGATCCTGATGAACTACCTCGTTCCGTACCTCGAGCCGTTGCGGCACGAGGTCTTCCACTTCACCCGCGAGTGGATGCAGCAGCTGTGGGCCAAGATGTCGGACTTCTCCAGTCCCGAGTTGAAGCTGGCCCGCCGGCTCAATCTGCCGCCCGCCTACCTGATGATCCAGCGGGTGACGTTGGGGTCCATCGGGGTGCTGTCGCAGTTGGACGCGCGGGCGCCGTTCCGGGAGATCGTCGAGCGCTGGCAGCCGGGGTTCGCCTCCGACTGACCGTGCCGCGGTCCGTCCCGGGTCACCACCATTCCTGGTCGAGCTTGGCCTCGATGGCCCGCAGGTGGGTGCGGGCGCAGCGGTCGCACACCCAGACCGCGCCGCGTCGGCCGTCCCGGTCGAGAAGCCAGGTCAGCGGCGGGGTGTCGGCGGTGATGCCGCACTGGGAGCAGGCGACCGGAGTCGGTGCCGCGTCCGAAGGTGTCGAGGCGGTCATCGGTCCAGCGTAGGCCGGGCGAGCGGACGGGGAACGGCCATCGGCGCGACGCCGACAGGGCCCCGGACCGGAGTCCGGGGCCCTGGGTGGTGACGTTCCGGCGGGGCGTTCAGCCCTGCCGGCGCCGCCGTCGGCTGCGCGGCGCCGAGGCGCGCGGGTCGGCCAGTTGCGAGCGGCGGTGCCGGTAGATCTCGGCCTCCCGCTGCAGCTGCTCCCAGCGATGACATCGCAGGCGCAGTTCGGGGTCCATGGGGAAATTCACGGTGGTGCTCCGTCTCGTGAGGACGCCGACCGACGGAAGGGCCGGGGCGTCGATGGTGGGTCGGACCGATCGTCGGATCGATTCGGGGACAACGGGTTCCGCCCGGTCGGGCGGGTGTCGGTGCGTCGCGGTCGACATCGCGTCAGGACGCGCGACATCAGCGGCGGGACCGGCGATCCGGTCACCGGGACGCTGAGACAGCGCCCCGGTGAACGGTTCCCGGTCGGATCAGGCCGCGACCTTGCGCGGGCGGCCGCGGGGGCGCTTGCGCGCGATGACCACGCCCTGATCGAAGATCTCGCCACCCCACACACCCCACGGCTCCTGGCGGTCCAGGGCGCCGGCCAGACAGACCGCCCGCAGGGGGCAGGGCTGGCAGAGCACCTTGGCGCGCTCCAGGTCGGCCGGCGACTCTGCGAAGAACAGGTCCGGTTCGGCCACGTGGCAGGGCAGGTCGGCGACGGATGCCGTCAGATCATCCGCGCCGAAAGCGACACTGAGCAGTTTCACCATTGCCGATCACCTCCGGTGAGAGTTGTTGTGTGTGTCCGAGCGGGAGCCGGACACCAGGAGTGGTGTGGTGCCGGTGATCTCGGGAAGAGACACAACAGCCGCGGTGCTCGGTGAGCGCCGCGGCCGGAGATGAGAACTACTGCCAGGTGTGACCTAGCAGGGACGCTCTCCCCGGAACCGACGGGTGGAATCAGGCGCGGTACGGCGCGTGCGCACGGCAACGTGCGCCGGAGCCCCGTGGAGGGCCATGCCCGCGACGAACGGGTCCCCGGCGACGTGCTGCACGATGGCTGCGTTGTTCATCTCCGGGCCCCCTTCCTGTCGCTGCTCCCCGTCGGAGGGAGATGTCGTGGTGAACCTGGCGGTCGCCGTGGTTCGGAAAGGAGCCTAGAACCGCCCCTTCGATGCGGTCAACCGAATTAACGGGAAGATTCCGAACCAATTCTTCCGGGCCCGCCGGCGGCCGCGGTGGTCCGTTGCACGCTGGCCACCACCAGGCGCTGGACGTCGGCGCCGTAGAGGTCCAGCTTGCTGCGGCCGATACCCGGGATGGCCAGCAGGGCCGCGTCGTCGGTGGGGCACCGCTCGGCGATGGCGAACAGGGTGGCGTCGGTGAACACGACGTACGGCGGGACCGATTTCTCCCCGGCCAGGTTCTTCCGCCAGGCGCGCAGCTGGTCGACCAGCTCGGGATCGGCGGTGGAGGGGCAGTTCTCGCAGCGGCCGGACTTGATCTCCAGCGGGGTGCGCACCGGGCCCCCGCAGAACCGGCAGCGGCCGGGGGCGGTGCGGCCACCGGCGCGGTTCATCGGCAGCGTCTCCGGCGCGAGCCCGTTGAGGAACCGGCTGCGGCGGCGGGTCTTGCGTCCGCCCGCGGCGCGCGCCAGCGCCCACGACAGGTGCAGGGTGTGCCGGGCGCGGGTGACGCCGACGTAGAACAGCCGCCGCTCCTCCTCGACCTCCTCCGGCGATTCGGCGTGCTGGATCGGCATCGTGCCGTCGACCAGCCCGACGAGGAACACTACGTCCCATTCGAGGCCCTTGGCCGCGTGCAGCGACGCCAACGTCACGCCCTCCACGGTGGGCGCGTGCTGCGCCTCGGCGCGTTGGTCGAGCTCGGCGACCAGTTCGGCGAGCCCGGCCGAGGCGTCCGCCTCGGCGAGGTCCTCGGCCACCGACACCAGCGCCACCAGGGCGTCCCAGCGGTCCCGCAGCGAGCCGGCCGC
>JBQGEH010000208.1:0-5900 GCA_052039515.1 Nakamurella sp.
CGCGCCGCGCCAGCCACCACAGGGTCGGGGTGGCGAGCAGCCAGGTCAGCGCGGTCGCCCCGAGCGGCATGACCAGGCCGTTGACCGCCGACCGGCCGGCCACCCGGGCCAGCGTCGGGTCGTCGGCGGCGTACTCGACGACGAACTGCTGCCCGACCCGCAGCCCGCCCGGGTAGAGCACCCCGGCCGGCGGGCGTTGCGCGACCCCGGCGGTGTCGACGAACTCCACCCCGGTGCTCAACGCCGAGACGGTGAGCACGGTCGCGGTGGCCCGGACGGGCGCCGCGTCGATCACCATGTCGTTGCGGAACATCCCCACCGTGAGCAGCACCATCACAACCGTCACCGACCAGGCGAGGACCGCGACGACGAGCGAGGCCCGTCGCCAGGGCGTGCGCCGCGACCAGATGTTGCGGTGGGGCCGGGGCGGCAGCGGCTCCTCCGGAGCGCCCGACCCGGCCGGACCGGCCGGTGCCCGCTCGCTGCCGGTCCCGGTGGTGGAGCCGGATGGCACCGGCTCAGTAGCCGTGGTCGTCGTGCGGATCGGACCAGGCGTGGTGCTCCGCGTCCGGCAGCGCCGTCGGGTCGACGCCGTGGTCGCCGCTCAGGTCGTGGGCCGGCAGCAGGTCCGCGCCACCGTCCTGGTCACCGTTGTGGTGGCCGGGGTCGTGGTCCGGCAGGTCACCGGCGGCCGCGTCGTCGGCGTCGTCGGCCGGTGTGCCGGCGTCGTCGTCGTCCGGAAAGCCGGCGCCCGCCGCGTCGACCGGCTGGTCGACCGGGACGAGAGCCGGGTCCACCGGCGGCGTCTCGGGGTCCAGAGCGTTGGCGAGCATGCGCATCCACACCGCGTCGGACAGTTCCGGCACCGCCAGCTCGTCCAGGCCGGTGCCCGTCGGCTCAGTCATCTCGGTCTCCTCGTCGCCGCTCGCCATGTCCGTTCGTCCCCCTCGCCCTGTTTGCTATCTTCGGCGGACCTACCCGCACCATCTCACGCCATCGTGTGGATCCGGATCTGCCGACCCGGTCGCCCCCGCGTCCGCCCGGCGGTCCACCGGAAGAGGAGCCGTGCCGCCAGAGGTATCCGAGAGCGCCCTGATCGCCCGGGCGCGGGACGGTGACGGCCAGGCCTTCGCCGAGCTCGTCGGCCGGCACCGGACGCACATCTGGGCGGTGTGCGTGCGCATCACCCACCACGGCGCGGACGCCGAGGACGCGCTGCAGGAGGCGCTGACCGCCGCCTGGCAGCACCTCGGCTCGTTCCGTGGTGACGCCCGCTTCTCCACCTGGCTGCACCGGATCGCCGCCAACGCGGCGTTGTCCGTGGTGCGCCGCCGCCGGGACGTCCCCGTCGACGAGTTCGAGCTGGAGGACCCCGGGCACGACCGGTACCGGGAGTTCGACGAGAAGGACCGGGTGCAGGCCGCGCTGCGGCAGGTGCCGCCGGACTTCCGCGCCGCGCTGGTGCTGCGGGAGTACGGCGGGCTGTCCTACGACGAGATCTCCGTGCACCAGGGCATCCCGGTGGCGACGGTGAAGACCCGGCTGAACCGGGCGCGCAAGGCGCTGGCCGAGGCGCTGGCCGTCGCCGGCTGACCGGCGCCCGGCGGTCACCGGAGCCCCCGGACGGCCAGCTCCTGGCGGCGGGCCAGCAGCAGGTAGCTCCGGGCGACCACCCGGGCGGGCGGGGCCTCGGGCGGGGCCGTGGCGAACCCGACCCGGGCCTGCGCCCGCGCCCCGGCCTCCCGGGCGGCGGCGATCAGCCGCGGCGGAGCCGCGTCCGGCGGGGCGCCGAGCGCCTCGGTGTCGGAGGCGGCGTCCACGAGGTGGGTCAGTTCGGCCCGCAGCGGCGACGACGGCGACGTGCGCATCAGCAGCCCGAGCGCCCGCAGCTCCCGGATGGGGTGCAGCTCGGGACTCTGCCGGGCGGCCTCGACGATGGCCCCGACGATGCCGCGGCCCGGTCCGGTCGCGGCGCGCTCCAACCGGGTCAGCGCCCGGTCGGCCTGCAGGGCGTGCGCGCGCCGCAGGAACTGACGGTGGATCAGTTGCTCGACCGCGCGGATCCCGCTGACCTGCTCCAGCCAGCCGATCAGCGGCCCGGCGCCGCCCGCCGCCCGGGTCCGGCCGGCGGTCACGCCGTAGGGCCCGAGCCGGCCGAGCAGCGACGCGAGCGCCGCCGGGTCCACCCCGGGCGCGGGCACCCCCTGCCCGGCCAGCTGCAGCAGCACCGGCTCGACGGCGCTCCAGCGGTGCAGCGCGCGGGCGTCCTCCTCGGTGAGCCGTCCGGTGCGGGCGGTCTCGGCGAGCAGGCCGGCCACCGGCAGCACGGCGCCGAGCTCGGCGGCGCGTTCCCCCGCCAGCCGGCGGGCCTGAGCGGCCGCCACCGCGAACGGATCACCCCCCGTCCACGGGTCGCCGCCGGACAGGTCGGCGTGCGAGACCAGGCCGGCCACGGTCGCCGCGGACGGACCGAGCGTGCCGAACGCGTCCTGCATCTCGCGCAGGAAGTCGACCTCGTGCCGGCGTTCGGCGTCGCGGAACAGGTACAGCACCGCGTCGGCCTGCGCCGTCGCCCGGACCGAGGCGGCGTCCGCCGGCCCGTCGGAGCCCGGGACGCCGAGGTGCGCGTCGGTGGCGCCGAGCAGCGCCCGGCGGGTGCCGGCCTCGTGGGCGTCGGTGGTGGTGGCCAGGCCGGGGGTGTCGATGAGGGTCAGGGTGCGCAGCGTGCCCGACTGCAGGTACACGTCGAGCCGCTCGACCTCCCCGGCCGGCATGCCGAGTTCCTCGGGCAGCCGGCCGTCGAACGGCAGCGGCACCCGGGATCCGTCCCGGCGGACGATCTCGGCGCGGTCGGGTGAGCCGTAGCGGTACCAGGTGACGACCCGGGTGCACTCCCCCGCGCGGGTGGGGGCGACGCGCCGTCCGACGAGCGCGTTGACCAGCGTGGACTTGCCGGCCTTGACGCGGCCGGCGACGGCCAGCCGCAGCGGTTCGCCGAGGCCGGCGAGCACGTCGTGGCCGGTGCGGTGCAGCTCGGCGTCCAGGTCGGGCCGGGTGCTGCGCAGCATCTCCAGGCACACCTGCCGGACGGTGTCGAGCAGCGGTGCGGGTGCGGGTGGGACGGTCATCGCTGCTCTCCTCTCCGTGCGGTGCGGTGGACGTGGTGGGTGCGGTGGGTGTGGTGCGTACGGCTCAGTAGGCGCCGCGGCGGGCGATGGACTCCGGTGACTGGAACAGCGCGCCGGTGCTCCAGGTGGCCTCGGCCTGGACGCCGACGCCGTCCGGGTCGGCGAAGTACACGAGCATCGAGTACGGGACGGTCTTGTAGGCCACGGCCCGTTCGGTGACCGGGCTCTTGGTGCCGTCGTCGTTGTCGACCTCGATCCGTTCGGTCCACTCGGTGGCCGAGGCCTGGTCGCCGTCGCCCTCCAGCCGGAAGTCCTCCCCCTGCCCGGCGTTCGCGGCGAACTGGCCGGCCGCCGAGGCCGGCGCGTCCCAGCGGGACAGGAAGATGGTCGTCTTCTCCAGCTGGTCGACGTGGCACTCGTAGACCTCGAGTTCGCCGGCGAACTTCTGGTCGGTGTACGGCGCGCAGGTGCGCGTCCAGCCGTCGAACGCCGGGAACACCCACTCCAGCGCCTGCTGGCCCTCCAGCGGCGGGCAGCCGTCGGTGGTCGGTGCGATGGTCTGGTCCCAGCAGGTCACCGACTCACCGGTCGGGCAGGTGTCGTCGGCCGGCACGGTGGTGCCGTTCGCACAGCGCTGCACCTGACCGGAACCGGTGCCGGTGCCGGTGCCGGTGCCGGTGCCGGTGGTCCCACCGGAGGTCGGATCGTCGATGGTGCTGACGGTGGTGGTGCTCCCCAGCACCTGGGTGCCACCCCCGCCGCCGCCACCGCCACCGCCGCGGGTGACCAGGACGACGACGACCACGGTGAGGACGGCGACCAGGGCCGCGGCCACCGCCGGGATGATCCACGGCGGCCGCCGGCGGGTCGCGGTCGCGCCGACCGGAGCGGCCGCCAGCGGGCGGGGCGCCTGGGGCGCCGGTCCGGACGGGGTCGGCAGCGGTCCGCCGGTGGGCGGCACCGGCCGTGGCGTGTGCTGCGGCGCGGTCATCGGGCCGGTCGGGACGCCGATCGGCCCGGTGGGCGGGGTCTCCGCCGGCCGGGTCGCCGGCTGCCGGTCGCCGACCGGCGCGAGCAGCGCACCCTGCGCGACGACGAGCTTGGGGTCGTCGAAGGTGGCCGGCGGCCGGCCCAGCAGTTCGGTCAGCTTGCGGTGCACCAGCCGCAGGTGCGACGAGCCGCCGGTGAGGTAGAGCGCGTGCAGGTCGGCCGGGGTCTGCCCGGAGGCGACGAGCGCGCGCCGGGTCAGCGCGACCGCCTCGTCGATGTCGGACTCCACGAGCCGGTCGAACTCGGCGCTGGTCACCGTGATCACCGTCTGACCGGTGCCGACGACGACCGGGATGCGGGCGCTCTCGTACTCGCTGAGCTCGTGCTTGGCCAGCCGCACCTGTTCCTTGAGCGTGATCATCGCGCCCAGGTTCTCCGGGGCGGCCAGCGCGTCGGCCATCGCCCCGTGACCGCCGGCCCGCAGCTGACCGAGCGTCCAGTCCAGCAGCCGGACGTCCAGCAGTTCGCCGCCCAGCGGGTCGACCCCGTCGGCGGCGAGCACGGTGAACCCACCCGGGCGGCCGGGTGCGCCGGGTTCGGCCCGGAGCACGGCGACGTCACAGGTGCCGCCACCGAAGTCGAAGACGGCGACGCAGCGTCCCGGGGGGACGGGCTGGGTGGCGGCGTACCAGGTGGCGGCGGCGACCGGTTCGGTGACCAGGACCACCGTCGACGGGTCGAACCCGGCCTCGGCGGCGGCCTGCACGAGCAGCCGGCGGCGGCCGTCGGCCCACTGCTGCGGGCAGGTGAGGACGACCTGGCGGGGCGGGGTGCCGCCGGCGACCCAGCGGGCGCGCTGGGCGACGTGGCCGAGGACGGCGGCGATGAGCCGGGTCACCGGCCACTCGCGCGGGCCGAGCAGGATCTCCCCTTCGCCGATGCGGCGCTTGGGGGTGGGCTCGAAGCGCTGCGGGTCGAGCCGGGCGGCACGGACGGCGGCGCCGCCGACGGTGATGCCGGTGTCCAGGGCGAGGATCGCGGACGGCACCTGCTCGGCCTGGTCGGACAGCCGCACCGGCTGCACCGGTCCGGTGCCGAGGCGGTAGGCGGCGGCGGTGTTGGAGGTCCCGAAGTCGACGGCGAGCGTCCAGGTGGGGGTGGGGCCGGTCACGGTGTCCCCGCCATCCACACCACGACCTCGGCGGGCCGCAGCACACCGGTCGAGGTCATCCAGCCGGCGCGCACCTCGCGGCACACGTGCCGGTCGTCGGCGGCGCGTTCGGTGGTCTCGGTGGCGACCGCGAGATGGAACGCGGGGTCGAACAGGTCGCCCGGACTGACCGGGACCCGGTCGACGCCGGCCGAGCGCAACGTGCGCTCCAGTTGGACCTGCACGGCGACGGCGGGCTCACCGCCGTCCGGGCCGCCCGCGGCAGCCAGGTCGTGGGCGGCGAGCAGCCCCGCGACCCGCTCGTCGACGGACGCCCCGGGACCGGCCGTGCCCGGACGCACCGGCACGGCGTCGCCGTCCTGGGGGGCTCGGGTCATGGTCGTTCTCCTACCGCGGGGAGGCCTGGCTGGCCGTTCGTCGGATGAGAGTCGGCGTCGGGCGGAAATGTTCCCGCCGGCGCCGGGGCGGTCACCGCCCGCCGGGGCGGGGCGGTGACGACGGCGGCCAGGGCGCGGTCGACCTCGTCCCGTTGGGCGGCGACGGCGGCCAGGTGACGGTCGACGGCGGCGACCCGCTGCTCGCGTTCCCGGCGGTCGGCGGTCGCCGCGGTC
>JBQGEH010000209.1:0-1537 GCA_052039515.1 Nakamurella sp.
GGCATCGTCGCGGCCGGGCTGCACCCGTCGCCGATCCCGCACGCGCACGTGGTCACCACGACCACGCACAAGACGCTCGGCGGCCCGCGCGGTGGCGTGATCATGACCAACGACCCGGCGCTGGCCAAGAAGATCAACTCCGCGGTGTTCCCCGGCCAGCAGGGCGGGCCGCTCGAGCACGTCATCGCCGCGAAGGCGGTGGCGTTCAAGATGGCCGGCGACCCGGCGTTCAAGGAGCGGCTCGAGCGGACGCTCTCGGGCGCGCGGATCCTCGCCGAGCGGCTGACCGCGACCGACGTCTCCGAGGCGGGCGTCTCCGTGCTGACCGGCGGCACCGACGTCCACCTGGTGCTGGCCGACCTGCGCAATTCCGACCTGGACGGCAAGGCCGCCGAGGACCGGCTGCACGACATCGGCATCACGGTGAACCGCAACGCGGTGCCGTTCGACCCGCGGCCGCCGATGGTGACCTCGGGCTTGCGGATCGGGACGCCGGCGCTGGCCACCCGCGGCTTCGGTGACGCCGACTTCGCCGAGGTCGCCGACATCATCGCGGCCGCCCTGGTGGAGCCGGCCGGGGAGCTGTCGGAGGAGGTGCTGTCGTCGCTGCGCGGCCGGGTGTCGGCGCTCGCGGCGGCGCACCCGCTGTACTCCGACCTCTGAGCACGGTATAGCTGACGGGCCCCGCCGACCGGCGGGGCCCGTCGGCGTCTCCGGGTCAGGTCAGTTTCCGGGTCAGCTCAGTTTCCGGGTCAGGTCAGCAGACGACCTGCTGCACCCGGGCGGTGAGGTTGGCGGCGATGCCGGTGGTGTCGCCGATGACGACGGCCTGACTGCCGTCCGGGTCGATCGGCGGGGTGGTGCCGGTGGCGGTACCGAGGGGGTTGTCGGGGTCGACGCTCTTGTCGAAGATGCCGACGGTGACCGAGGCGCCGGCCGGACAGCCGGGCGCGCTGAACACCATGATCCCGAAGCAGCCGCTGGTCTGATCGGCGGTGCAGTCGAACTCGTCGGTGGTCATGGGGCGGTAGCCGAGCTCCGCGCCGGCCGCGTAAAAGCCGGGCGGCAGGGTGGCCGGGGCGGCGGTGGGGGTGGCTGCCGTGCTGCTCGGGTCGGACGGCTCCGCGGTCTGCTGACTCGCCGGGGGTTGCCCGGTCGGTTCGGACGCAGACATCGGGGCCGGTGCCTGCGTCGGGGGTGCGACCGTCGGTGAGGTGCGGGGAACGCCGTCGGGGCCGGGTCGTCCGTCGACCGACGCCGAGCAGGCGGCAAGCGTCAGGACCGCGCACAGGAGGGCGACAGCGGCGCGCATGTCTCACCTCGGGTGTCCGGTCGGTCGCCGCCGGGTCGGCGGGTGGGCGGGCGGGCCCGTCACTGGAGGGCGAGTATGCCTCGACGGCGGTCTTCGCGACGTGGAGCGGACGGTTGACGACTCCCTCGTCACGGTCGGTCACGCTTCGTCGCCGGAGTGCGGAACGGGGCGGGACCGGCGATGCGGGGGTGGCGTGACAGACTCGGACGCTGCGTACGACCGAGC
>JBQGEH010000210.1:0-1909 GCA_052039515.1 Nakamurella sp.
ATTCCCGCGCCCTGCCGCTGCCAGGATCACAAAACCAACGCCGCCGCGGTCTAAGCGAACACCAGCAGACAGGTCTTCGCCAGCCCCACCACCCGCAGCGCCGCGGCGGCGACCGCGGCGGCCACCCGCCCGGTCGCGGACACCGGCGGCGGCAGCGTGAACGACGCCGCGTTGAGCACCCCGAAGGGGATGATCAGCAGCCACAGCGCCTGGGTCCACGACCCGGACGTGAACCGCCCCCAGTGGTAGGCCTCCAGACACCGTCCGGGCACGGACGCCGCCGGTTGCCGCTCCCGGCCGGCGCTGTCGGCCGGCCGGAAGAAGCGGGCCCGGTCGTCGCCGGCGACCTGGACGGCGAGGCGCTGTCCAGGATGCTCTCCGGCGGCGTCCCGGACACCCCGTGCACCCGCAGCTCGACCCAGTGGCCGTCCGGGACACCCTGGTCCATCGGCGAAAGATACAACGACCGGCCCCACCCGGCAGGTCCCCGACCGGGGGATCAGCGGGCGTAGACGACGTCGGTGAGGAAGCGGGTGAACCCGAGCCGCTCGTACAGCCGCAGGGCGCGGCCGTTGTCACCCTCGACGTAGAGCATCACCTCGGCCGGTCCCCGCGCCCGCAGGTACTCCAGGCCGGCGATCGAGAGCGGGGTGCCGAGACCGCGGACCCGTGGCTCGGGATCGACGCCGAGCACGTAGATCTCGCCGAGCGGGCCGGACCCGGCGCCGGCCGCGGCGCCCGCAGCCGGGGTCGGGTCGGTCGGGTGCAGCTTGGTCCAGTGGTAGCCGAGCAGCCGGTCGTCGGCGTCGACAGCGAGCAGGAAACCGGCCGGGTCGAACCAGTCCTGCGCCATCTCGCGGTCCAGTCCGGCCTGGTCCAGGCGGCCCTGCTCCGGGTGCCAGGAGAAGGCGCGGGCGTTGACGGCCAGGAAGTCGGCGTCGTCGGCGCCGGGGACGAAGGTGCGCAGCCGCACCCCGGCCGGCAGCTCGACCGGGGGCAGCGGTGTGTCCGCCGGCCGGCGCATCTGGATCAGCTCCCGGACGGCCCGCAGCCCGTGCCGGGCGGCCAGCGCGCGGGCGGCCGGCAGGTTCCCGTGCGCCCACACCGGGGCGCCGTCGTCGAGCACCGCCTGCAGCAGCCGGTCGCCGTGATTGTGACCGCGGTGGTCGGGATGGACGGCGAGCTCGGCGGGATCGGGGGTGGCGCGGACCGCGACACCGACCGGCCGCCCGTCGACGGACACCGTGGTCCAGACGAGCCCGGCGTCGAGTCCGACCGCCTCGAGAACGTGGCCGCCGAACGGCGACACCCCGTCCGTGGCGACGCAGGCGTCGATCAGCGCACCCAGCTCGGCGACGGCCGGCGGGTCGGACCGCGGCGCGGTCATCCGGACGCGGGCGCGGTCTGGTCCTCGCGCAACGACGACCGGGCGGGCGGGACCATCTTGTAGCCGACGTTGCGCACGGTCCCGATGAGGGACTCGTGCTCGGCGCCCAGCTTGGCCCGCAGCCGCCGGACGTGCACGTCGACCGTCCGGGTGCCGCCGAAGAAGTCGTAGCCCCACACCTCGGTGACCAGCTGCTCCCGGGTGAACACCCGGGACGGGTGCTGCGCGAGGAACTTCAGCAGCTCGAACTCCTTGTAGGTGAGCTCCAGCGTCCGGCCGCGCAACCGCGCGGTGTAAGTGTCCTCCTCGATGGTGAGGTCACCCAGGCTGATCATCCCGGAGTTCGCGGCCGGGTTGCTGCGGCCGGCGAGCAGCCGCAGCCGGCAGTGCACCTCGGCCGGGCCGGCGCCGGCCAGCACCCCGTCGGAGACGCCCCACTCGGGCCCGCTCGCGACGATGCCGCCCACGGTGACGACGGCCCGGCTGCAGACGTCCAGGCCGCCGGAGCCGAGCAGCCGGCCC
>JBQGEH010000211.1:0-1826 GCA_052039515.1 Nakamurella sp.
CGCCTCGGCGAGCTGGTCGGGCAGTGCACCGGCGGCGCCCTCGGCGTCGATGCGCTGCAGCGCGGCCGCCGCGAAGTCCGGCACCGGCACGAACGCCCGCCGCAGCGTCTTGGGCAGCGACCGGATCAACGCGATCGCGAGATCGGTGCGCAGCCCCGGCACCTGGGCGGCGAAGTGGTCCGGCGACACCCGCTGCAGCACGGTCAGCGGGATGGTGACCGTGACGCCGTCGTCGGCGCGGGTCGGGTCGAAGACGTACCGCAGGTCCAGGTCCACCCCGGCGCTGGCCATCCGGTCGGGGAAGGCCGCGGCGTCGACGTCGGCCGCGCCCGCCGCGACCAGGTCGGCCTCGGTGAAGCTCAGCCGGTCCTTGTCCTCCTTCGGCGCGCGGCGGAACCACGCGTCGAAGTGCGCCGCCGACAGGGCCTGCGCCGGCACCCGTGCGTCGTACAGCGCGAACAGCGTCTCGTCGTCGACCGCGATGTCCCGGCGGCGGGCCCGGTCCTCGCGTTCGGCGATGCGTTCCAGCAGCTCCTGGTTGTGCCGGAAGAACGGGTGCCGGGTGCGCCAGTCACCCTCGACCAGCGCGTGCCGGATGAACAGCTCCCGGGACAGCTCCGGGTCGATCGCGGCGTAGCTGACCGACCGGGCGGCGACGAGGGTGACACCGAGCAGCGTCACCTTCTCCGTCGCCGCCGCCGACCCCCGCCGGGACTCCCAGCGCGGCTCCGAATAGGACCGTTTGACCAGGTGCGCGCCGACCTGCTCGGCCCAGGACGGCTCGATCGCGGCGACCATCCGGGCCCAGAGCCGCGAGGTCTCGACGAGCTCGGCGGCCATCACCAGCTTCGGCTGCCGCTTGGCCAGCACCGACCCGGGCCAGATCGAGAACCGCGCCCCCCGGGTGCCCTGGAAGTCCCGCTTGACCTCGTCCCAGCTGCCGATGTGGGCCAGCAGCCCGGACAGCAGCGCCTGGTGGATGCGCGTCGCGTCAGGCTCTCGCGGAGTGTCCGACGGCGTCTCCTTCTCCACCGTGAGCCCGGACGAGCGGGCGATCTGACGCAGCTGACCGACCAGGTCCTGCCACTCCCGGACCCGCAGGTAGTGCAGGTACTCGGTGCGGCACATCCGGCGGAAGGCGTTGCCCGACCGGGCCCGGCCCTCCTCCTGCAGGTAGGTCCACAGCTTCAGCAGCGACAGGAAGTCCGACCGCGGATCGTTGAAGCGGGCGTGGCTGGCGGTGGCCTTCTCGCGTTCCTCGACCGGGCGTTCCCGGACGTCCTGGATGGCCAGCCCGGCGGTGATGACGAGGACGTCGGCGATGCACCCGAGCTCGTTCGCGGCCACGATCATCCGGGCGAACTGCGGGTCGATGGGCAGTGCGCTCATCGTCCGGCCGACCGGGGTGAGCGCGACCTGCTCGGCGGTCGAGCCGGCCCGCAGCGCCCCCATTTCGGCGTGCTGGGTGAGGCCGTCGCCGATCTGTCGCGGGTCGTGCGGGTCCAGGAACGGGAAGGTGCCGATGTCACCGAGGTCCAGTGACGCCATCTGCAGGATCACCGAGGCGAGCGACGTCCGCAGGATCTCCGGGTCGGTGAACGCCGGCCGGGCGAGGAAGTCGTCCTCGGAGTAGAGCCGGATGCAGATGCCGTTCGCGACGCGGCCACAGCGGCCGGCCCGCTGCCCGGCCGAGGCCTGCGAGATCGGCTCGATGGGCAGCCGTTGAACCTTGGTGCGCAGCGAGTAGCGCGAGATGCGCGCGGTGCCCGGGTCGATGACGTACTTGATGCCGGGGACCGTCAGGGAGGTCTCGGCCACGTTGGTCG
>JBQGEH010000212.1:0-3202 GCA_052039515.1 Nakamurella sp.
GGTCCCGGGGAGGTGCATCGGGATGTTGTCCCACTGGCACCCGAGGTACACCGGGATGTCGACGTCGGCGAGCTGGGTACGCACGGCCCGGTCGTCCCACCAGGCGTCCCGTACCGGGTGCTCGACGGCCAGCGAGCGCCATAGGTCGCCGAAGGGTCCGGCCGGCACGGAGCGGAAGACCCGCTGCAGCACCGATGCCGCGGACGCGCCACCGGACTGCGGGACGAGACGACGCAGGGACTTGACCGCCGCCAGCCGCCGGACCGTCCCGACCGGCCCGCGGGACCACGAGCGGTCGTCGCGGCGGCCCATCCGGGCGACCGCGGACACCCAGGCGTCGACGAAGCCGGCGTTGCGCACCCCCTGGTGCCACACCGCGTCGTACAGGTCTCCGAGGGTCGCGAACGGGAAGACGGCCTTGAGCTGCGGCGGCCGGGCGGCGGCCGCCTCGAGCTGGGCGATGGCGAAGTAGCTGATGCCCATGCCCCCGACCTGACCGTCACTCCACGGCTGAGCGGCGATCCACCCGATGACGTCGCACAGATCGCGCCGCTCCCGACCGTCGCCGAAGCCGAAGGTGCCGGTCGACCCGCCGGTTCCGCGCGCGTCGACGACGAGATGGGCGTAACCCCGGGGCACGAAGAAATCGCCGACCCCGGCCTCGATGAAACCCAGTGGCAGCGGGAGGTTCTGCAGCCGGCGCGGATAGCAGGAGAACGACAGCAGGGTCGGCCAGGCGTCCCCCGCCGGGGTGGCCGGCAGGGTCAGGTCACCGGCCAGCGTCACCCCGTCGTCGGTGGTGATGTGCACGCGGCGTACCGGAGCCGCGCCGTGGACCGGCTCGCTGAGGTCGCGGTAGGTCCGGCCGGAGGTCTGGGTGCCGCGGAGGGTCCGGGCGGCGGTCACGCGGCCACCGTGGCCAGGTCCGGGTGCAGCCCGCCCCGCCAGGTCGGCCGGGGGCGTTCCCCCAGGGCGACGTCCAGCGCGGCACGGGCGGCGATGTCGGCCGAGTCCAGCCACGGCAGCGGGCCGTCGTGCGCGGGGAACAGTGACGGCAGCTCGGTCGACGCCAGCACCACCGCGTCGCAGCCACGGTCGGCCAGCCGCGCGATGACGTCCAGCACGAGCCGGCGGGCGTCCTCCCCGGCGACGCCGTCGACCAGCTCGGTCACCACGATCCGGTCCACCGCGTGCAGGTCCGCCGGGTCCGGAACCTCGGTGGCGATCCCGCACGTCCCCAGCCACGCCGGGTAGATCGCGCTGGAGACCAGCAGCGCGGTACCCAGCAGGCCGACGCGCCGGTACCCCCGGCGCCGGGCTTCCTCGGCGACCAGCTGGGCCAGATGGAGTCCGGGCAGGTCCAACGGGTCGCCGGGCAGATCCAGCGCGAGATGGGCGGTGTTGTCGGCGCAGACGAAGAAGTCGGCTCCGGCGTCGCGGAGCTGGGTGACGCTGCGGCCGACGAGGGACCGCACGGCGTCCGGGCCCTGGGCCGCGGCGGCCATGGTGTGGCCGAAAGCGATGTAATCGACCGTGATGTCGGGATAGGTGTGGCTGCCCAGCCGGCGGGCCCCCTCCTCGCAGTAGGTGACGAAGCACTGGGCCGCGCCGTGCACGTTCTGGGCGAGCACACCGGTGTGGGTCACGGTCTTCTCCTCGGCGTCCGGGAGCCGTCGTCGGCTCCGTGGTGGTCGGGTCGAGACTCGGACGGTGCGGTTGGGTGCCGATGGGGTGCCGATCCAGTGCCGCCGGTCAGCGGACGGCCGGCCCGTGCCAGTGACGCTGGATCGCGAGCATCCGGATCACCGTGCACAGCAGCACCGCGGGGAGTGCCACCACCGCGGTGGACCAGCCCAGGGCCGGTGCGGCGACGACCACCGACGCGGCGAGGACCGACGGCAGGACGTACACCTCGTCGGTGAGCACCACGGGTTTGCGATTGACCAGCACGTCCCGCAACACCCCGCCGCCGATCCCGGTGCACACGCCCATGAGCAGGCCGGCCAGCGGCGGCGCACCGAGGTGCTGGGCCTTCAGGGCACCCGACACCGAGAGGAATCCGAGCCACACGGCGTCCGCGTGGTCGATGGTGCGCTGGATCCGGGTGCCGCGGTGGAACCACTGCACGACGAGCCCGGCGCCGAGCGCGACGGCCGGGTAGCGCCAGTCGGTCAGCGACACCGGCGGTGTCGCGCCCAGCAGCCCGTCGCGCAGGAGGCCGCCACCGAGCCCGGTGACCAGTCCGAGCAACACCCCACCCATGATGTGCAGCCCGGCGCGGACCGCGACCAGGCCCCCGGAGCACGCGGCGAACAGGGTGCCCAGCAGGTCGAGGACGACCTGCATCGACGGAGATCCGGGCACGGCTCACCGGCTCCGGGACGGGCCCCGGCGCGGTGCCGGTGCGGACGCTCGGACGGTCGGACCGATGGGCATGGGACTCCTCCGCTGGGCTGGTGCCGGCCAGCGTCGTCGGTCCCGATCCGCTGCCGGTCCAGTGCATCTCCATCGCGCGGTCACCCTCGGCGGTCCGCACCCGGACGACCCGGGGACCGGGCCACCGGATCGACACTCAACCGCGGCTGGAGGCCGCCCGTCGACGCTCGATGCACGCCGGCGGACCGCCGGCCGGACCTCGGCGCAACCGCCCCGGGACCCTCGACCGGAGGAGAACGACCATGACCACGACCCTGCAGGACCGCCCGATCCGGACCGGAGCCGTGAACGGGCTGCGGCTCGTCCTGGGCCTGGTCGTGCTGACCCTGGGTGTCGCGGTGCTGCTGCGCACCGACGCGACGCTGCTCGTCGTCGCGTTGCTCTTCGGCACCCAGCTGCTGGTCTTCGGTCTGATCCGGACGGTGCTGGCGGCCCAGAGCCTCCCGCGCGGCGGACGGCGCGCGCTGGGGGTCACGCTGGGGGTGCTGACCGCGTCGGCCGGGGTGGTCTGCCTGCTGCAGCCGGGCACTTCGCTGCTGCTGCTGATCTGGACGGTGGCGATCGGCTGGCTGTCGGACGCGCTGTCGGAGTTCGCGGCGGCGGCCACGGCCGGGAACGGGCCCGCCGCGCGCGCCGGCCACGTGCTGTTCGGCGTCGCCGGCGTCCTCGGGGCGCTCGCCGTGGTCACCTTCCCCGGGGCCAGCCTGGTGCTGTTCGCGCAGATCGGCGGGGTCGTGCTGGTCGTCTTCGCCGGACTGACCGTGGC
>JBQGEH010000213.1:0-1855 GCA_052039515.1 Nakamurella sp.
CCCGGTCGGCCAGTGCCGGACCGCGGGTGCGGCAGTCGTGCAGGACGGCGCGCAACCGGTCGTACTCGTCACGGGGGACGTTGGGTCGCTGGTTGACCACGATGCCGGTGACCGTCTGCCGGTCGGCGGCCCGCCGCACCCCCGTCTTGGCCGGGGTGAGCCGGAACCCGGCGTCAGCGACCACCCCCCTCACGCCGGCGACGAAGCGACCGGCCGTGCGGGCCAGCTCGGGTCCGCCGGAGACGGTCAGATCGTCGGCGTACCGGGTGTAGGTGGCCCCGGCCGCGCGGGCCCAGGCGTCCAGCCGCCGGTCGAGCACGAAGGCCACCAGGTTCGCCAGCTGCGGCGAGGTCGGTGCGCCCTGCGGCAGGTGCGGGGCGGCGAGTCGGCGGCGCAGCCGGAAGTCCCGGTCCCGGTTCCGTCCCCGGGGCATTGCGGTCAGCGTGGTGACCGGACTGGCGTGCGTGACCAGCGCGGTCAGCAGGTGCGCCACCGGCTCGGGGTAGCCGGCCGCCCGGAGCGTCCCCCACACCCGTCCCGCGGTGACCGCGGCGAAGAAGTGCTCCAGGTCGACCGAGACCACCGTCGCGGCGCCGACGTGGGGGAGAGCGCCGGTCAGCGCCGACCGTCCCGCGACGAAGCCGTGGGCGGCCGGATGCGTCGGGATCGGGGCGAGCAGACCGTCGAGGACCCGCCGCTGGACGGCCTTGAGTCTCGGTTTCGGGGCTTCGAGAAGCCGGGCGCCGGTGGGTCGGTCGAGCCAGGTGTAGCGGTAGTGGGCGATCCGCGGGGACCGGGCGCGGCGCGCGGTCTCCTGCGGGTCGGCGAGCCGGACGAGGTCGTTGATCTCGAGGTCGAGGAAGCCGGCCAGCACCTGCACGTCGTCGATCCGCGGCGTCGGGAACGGCCGCGAGGTCGTCACGGTCGGGGTGGTCAGCCGCAGCACCGGGGTCTGCCGACGGGTGAGCGCCCGCCGGAACGGCGCCGTCTCCCGGACGAACGCGGCCAGCTCCCGGGGCCGGTCCAGCGGTGGGTGCGGGTACCCGGCGAGCACCTCGATCGCCATCGGCCGCAGCCAGCGGGGCCGGCCGTGGGTGCGGCCGAGCGTCCGGCTCATCCGGCCGACCGTGCCCGCCACGGTCCACGGACCCGCCAGCATGGCGTCGGCGAGTGCGGCCGCCAGGAGGTCGTCAGACCGCACCGTCGCGCCGCCCGGGGATGCGGTGGGGGTGGTCGACCTGTCCCTGCTGGGCGGGCACGAGCTGGCGCGCAGCGCCACGACGTGCCTGCATGGTGGTGCTACCTGCGGTGATCCCACCCCGGGGGTGCCCCGGAGCAGCCGGGCCGTCGCCGGCCGGGGTTCTCGACCACCCCCGCCGCATCGGCCCCACCCAACGGGCGGGTGCCTGGCGGCGCCGGGTCACTGCGGGACGGTCGCGGCCCAGTCGTCGACGCGCACGGTCAGCGGCGCGTTGGTGACGGTGGAGGACAGATAGGCCCGCAGGCCGGTGAAGCCCGCGACCTGCATCCCGGTCTGGTTGCCGGTGGCGGTGCGGGTCCATGCGGACGGCTCGGCGGTACCCGCCTTCCACACCTTGAGCTGCAGGGTGGTCGGCGAGCTGCCGGTGACCAGCAGCCGGACGTTGAGCTTCTCGCCCGGAGCCAGCGTCAGCCCCGGCACCGTCGACGGCGCGACCAGCGCCACCTCGGTGCCGGAGCCGGGCCGGAAGGCGAGCCCCGCCGAGACCGAGCCCGACGCCGACAGCCGCAGCAGCGCACGGTAGTCGCCGACGGTGGTGCCACCGCTGACCACCCGGCGGCCGACCGGATCCAGCTGCAGCCCGCCACCCGTGAT
>JBQGEH010000214.1:0-1789 GCA_052039515.1 Nakamurella sp.
CTGCACGTCTTCGAGGCGAACGTGCCGATCATCGGCTACCTCAAGGACGCCGGTCTGCTGATCCGCCGGGAGACCTACGACCACAGCTACCCGCACTGCTGGCGCTGCGACACCCCCTTGATCCAGCGGGCGGTGTCGTCCTGGTTCGTCGCGGTCACGAAGATCAAGGACCGGATGGTCGAGCTCAACCAGCAGGTCGAGTGGGTGCCGGCGCACATCCAGGACGGCCAGTTCGGCAAGTGGCTGGCCAACGCCCGCGACTGGTCGATCTCCCGGAACCGCTTCTGGGGCTCGCCGATCCCGGTGTGGACGTCGGACGACCCGCTGTACCCGCGGGTGGACGTCTACGGCTCGCTGGACGAGATCGCCGCCGACTTCGGCGTGCGTCCGGACGACCTGCACCGGCCGTTCATCGACGAGCTGACCCGGCCCAACCCCGACGACCCGACCGGACGCTCCACCATGCGCCGGGTCCCGGAGGTGCTGGACTGCTGGTTCGAGTCCGGCTCGATGCCCTACGCCCAGGTGCACTACCCCTTCGAGAACCGCGAATGGTTCGAGGAGCACTACCCGGGCGACTTCATCGTCGAGTACAACGGCCAGACCCGCGGCTGGTTCTACACGCTGCACGTGCTGGCCACCGCGCTGTTCGACCGGCCGGCGTTCCGGGCGTGCGTCGCGCACGGCATCGTGCTGGGCGACGACGGCCTGAAGATGAGCAAGTCGCGCAAGAACTACCCGGACGTCAACGAGGTGTTCGACCGGGACGGCTCGGACGCGATGCGCTGGTTCCTGATGAGCTCGCCCATCCTGCGCGGCGGTGACCTGGTCGTCACCGAGGCGGGCATCCGGGAGAGCGTGCGGCAGGCGGTGCTGCCGCTGTGGAACGCCTGGTACTTCCTGTCGCTGTACGCGGGCGCTGCCGACCGGGTCGGGGAGTGGCGTACCGACTCGACCGACGTGCTCGACCGCTACATCCTGGCCAAGACCGCGGAGCTCCGGGACGGGCTGACCGCCGCGCTGGACGGCCTGGACATCGCCGGGGCGTGCGCCCAGGTGCGCTCGTTCCTCGAGGTGCTGACCAACTGGTACGTCCGGCGGTCGCGCCAGCGGTTCTGGGACGGCGACGCCGACGCCATCGACACGCTGCACACCGTGCTCGAGGTGGTGTCGCGGTTGACCGCGCCGCTGCTGCCGCTGACCACCGAGGTGGTGTGGCGGGGGCTGACCGGGGAGCGGTCGGTGCACCTCACCGACTGGCCCGAGGCCGGCGTGGTCCCGGCGGACGCCGAGCTCGTCGCGGCCATGGACGAGGTCCGCGAGGTCGCCTCGGTGGCGCTGTCGGTGCGCAAGGCGGAGTCGCTGCGGGTCCGGCAGCCGGTGGCGTCGGTGACGGTGGTGGCGTCCGACGTCGCCCGGCTGCAGCCCTACCTCGGCCTGGTCAAGGACGAGATCAACGTCCGGGACGTGGTGCTCGCCGACCTCGCCGACGGCGGCGCGCACCGGGTGCGCCAGCAGCTGACGGTGAACGCCCGGGCCGCCGGCCCGCGGCTGGGCCGGCAGGTCCAGCAGGTGATCAAGGCGGCCAAGGCCGGGGAGTGGGCGGTCGACGCCGACGGTGCCGTGACCTGTGGTGGGGTGGCGCTCGCCGACGGCGAGTACACGCTCGAGCTGGTCGCCGCCGGCGGTTCGGATGCCGGATCCGCCGAAGCGATCGGCATCCTGCCGTCGGGCGGGTTCGTCGTGCTGGACACCGCGCTGGACGACGACCTGCTGGCTGACGGTCTGG
>JBQGEH010000215.1:0-7041 GCA_052039515.1 Nakamurella sp.
GGCTGGCGTCCATCGGGTTGCCGCTGCCGCCGACCGACTGCCAGGTGGGCAGGTCGAACTGGAACAGGCCGTACGTCGGCAGGCCGCGCGAGGGGTAGGCGTTGACCGCCTTCGGGTTGTGGGTCGACTCGCAGAACGCGAGGCCGTCCCAGTTGACGCCGAACTCGGTGTCGTTGAAGAAGACCTGGTTGCCCTTCCAGGTCAGCGTGGTCTTCGTGCCGACCGAGATCTGGGTGGCGACGGGCTCGACGGTGGTGGTGCGGCCGACCTCGGTGCGGGCGGTCTCCTGCCCGTTGACGGTGGTCACCTGGTAGCTCACCGCGGCGGTGCCGGGAGCGCCCTGGACGGTGACGGTGGTGGTGCCGCGGTCGAGGTTCGCGTCCTCGGTGGTGACGTCGGCCGGCTGCGGGATCTGCTCGTCCTGGACGACCGTGCTGACCACGGTGCGGGTGACGGTCACGCTGGTGCCGTCGGTGACGGGGGTGTCGGCGGCCGGCGTCACGGTGTCCTGCGCGCCCAGCGTGATGCCCTGCGCGGTGAGCAGGTCGCCCACGGTCGCGGCGGGGGTGGCCACGGTGACCGCGGCGGCGGTGCCGTCGGTGACGGTGGCGGTGTGCAGGGTGTCGGCCTCCAGCGCGAAGCCGTCCAGCGGGATCTCCCGGCCACGGTCGGCGGACAGCTGGTAGTCGGCGGAGTCCTGGCCGAGCTGGGACAGTGCCTCGTCCACGGTGCGGGCGGTGGTCCACACCTGACGGCTCTGACCGTCGACGGTGAGGGTGAGCAGGCGGCCGCGGTTGAGCTGGATCTGGGTGCCGTCGCTGATCTCGGCGTCGGCGGCGGGCGCGAGGACGTCGTGCTCGCCGGCGGACAGGCCCGCGGCCTCGAGCGCCCCGGCGACGGACCCGGAGAGGGTGGAGACCTGCGAGGTCTGGCCGTCGACGGTGATGCTGACCGACTTCGTCATACCGACGAGGGTGCCGCCGACGGCGAGGGCCAGGGCCAGGACCCCGGCGGAGGCGACGATGATCGGGCGGCGGCGGGACCGGGCGACCGGGGTGGTCGAGGTCGCGGCGGGATCCGCCGGATCGGTCTCGCGCGCGGTCGGCTCGTGCAGGCTCACGGTGCTCCAGGACTTGCTGGTTCCGGGCAGGGGGCACCGATGCCTCAGACGAGCGGCGAGATCAGCACCCGGGACGCGCCGGACGGTCGGTCGGCGGCGCACACGGTCCACGGCGGTGGCGGATCGGACTCGGAACAGGCACCGTCTGGGACTTCCCCATCCCGGCGGTTATCACAACACGATAACGGAGGGTGAGCCGATCCGCCATGATGCATCCGCATGTATGAGCGAACGCACAGGTGGCGGCACGGACACCACCTGACCGGTCACACAGGGTGAGACCCGCCGACATCACGTCCGGCCGAACGTCTCACCCCGCCCCGGCTGCGAGATCTGTTGCGCGACAACCGCAGTCGACGGTACCGCGACGGGAGACGCTGCCGTGCAACCTGTTCGTGGAGCTCAGCGGGCCGCGTAGGCGCATGCCCACGGCTGCAGGCCGCGTGCCTGGTACAGGATCTTGGCCCGCATCAGCTGCTCCTCCGGCGAGGCGTCGTAGGCCCGTCCGGAACCACCGGTGCCCTGCCAGGTGCGGTCGTCGAACTGGAACAGGCCGGTGTACTTCCCGCTCGGGTTGATCGCCCGCGGGTTGTTGCCGGACTCGCACTTCGCCAGCCCGTCCCAGTTGACCCCGAACTCGAAGTCGTTGAAGTAGACCTTGCCGCCGCTGTACTGGGTCCCCGACGGCGCGGGAGTGGTGGGTTCCGCCGCCGGGGTCTCGACGGTCGGCGTCGGGGTGGTCGTCGGCTGGGCGGCGGGAGCGGGCGTCGCGGCCGGCGCGGGGGCGGGCTGGGCGGCGGGCGCCGGGGTGGGGGCGACCACCACCTTCGTGCCGCGCCGGGTGATCTTCGGCTGCGCCTCGACGGTCACCGTCCGCGACACCTCGGTCCGTCCGGTCTCGACGCCGTTGGTGGTGACGACGTCGTAGACCACGCTGGCCTCGCCGGGGCGGCCGGGCTGGGCCACCGCGCTGGTGCCCCTGGTGAGCGCCGCGTCGTCCACGGTCTGGTCGGCGGGCTGGGCGATGGGCTCGGTGACCGTCACCTGGGTGGTGCCGATCCGGGTCACCGCCACCTGCAGACCGTCGCTGAGCCGGGTGTCCAGCGGCACCGAGACCGTGTCCTGGGCGCCGAGGGTGATGCCCGCCGCGGCCAGCAGGTTCCCGACGGTGGGCTGGTCGCTGACGATCGCGGCGGGCGCCGCGGTGCCGTCGGTCACGGTGACGGTGGGCAGCGTGATGACGGTGACGGTGGTGTCGGCGGTGACCCGGTCGGTCAGGGCCGGGTCGACCCGGTCGTGCGGACCGAGCCCGACGCCGGCGCCGGCGAGGACGTCGGCGACGGGCGCAGCGACCGTGCTGACCCGGCGGCTGAGGCCGCGGTCGGCGACGGTGACGTCGTCGAGGGTGGCGGCGCGCACGGTGAGGCCGTCGACGGGGATGGCGCGGGATCGGTCGGCGGAGAGCCGGTAGTCGGCGGGATCACGGCCGAGCTCGGCCATGGCCTGGTCGAGGGTCCGGGCGGTCGTCCACAACGCCACCTCGGAGCCGTCGACGGTGAGCGTGACCAGTCGCCCCCGGTTCAGCACGACGGTGCTCCCGGCCGGGGCCGGCGCGTCGACGGCGGGTGCGACGGTGTCGTGCTCGCCGACCGTCAGTCCGGCCGCCGTGAGCACGCCGGCGACAGTGCCGCGCAGCGTGGTCACCGCGCGGTCCTGCCCGTCGACGGAGACGGTGACGGTGCGGGTCATGGCGACCAGGGTGCCGCCGACGACGACCGTCAGGACGAGTGCGGCGGCGGCCAGCCCGAGCAGGATGCGGCGCACCCGGCCGGAGCCGCCGCGGTCGACCACCGGGGTCACCGGGGCGGCGTCGGCGGGGTCCAGCAGGTCGGCGTCGGCCACGGATCGTCCTCGGGTCGCGGGGTCCGGGGCGGGGCCGGGCGCGCACGACCGGGACGTCCGCCCGGACGCGCGACGGGGTCGCGACGGTGCGGCGGAGGTCCTGCGGGAGGGGCACCCGGGACTTCCCCATCCCGGCTGATCACGGAACCATAACGGGCGCGTCACGGACCGGGCAAGGGACCGCCGGGGGGAACGTCGCGGTGACGCCGACCACACAGCGACGACCGGAACGGACCGGGAACGTCACCGGCCCCCGACCCGGTGCGGGTCGGGGGCCGGTGGGCACCTCAGGTGTGTGGATCAGCCGCGGTAGCCGCAGGCCCACGGGGACAGACCCCGCTGGGAGTACAGCACCTCGGCGACCGCGATCTGCTGCTCGCGGGTGGCGAGGTCGGCGCGCGGGGCGTACTGGCCGCCACCGGCACCCAGCCAGGTGCGGTTGTCGAACTGCAGGCCGCCGTAGTAGCCGTTGCCGGTGTTGATCGACCAGTTGTTGGTCGACTCGCAGTTGGCGATGCCGTCCCAGTTGACGCCCGAACTGCCGGAGCTGGTCGGCGCCGGGGTGCTGGACGACGAACCCGACGAGGACGAGCCCGACGAGGACGAGCTGGACGAGGACGAGCTGGACGAGGAGCTGGTGGCCTTGGCGGCGGTCTTGGTGCCGACCTTGACGACGGACTGCACCGGCTCGACGGTGGTCACCCGGCCGACCTCGGTGCGCGCGGTCTCCACGCCGTTGGTGGTGGTGACCGAGTAGGTGACGTCGGCGGTGCCCGGCTTGCCCTGGGTCTCGACCTTCGTCTCGCCCTTGGCCAGCGACGAGTCGTTGACCTTCTTGTCGGCCGGCTGCGCGATCTCCTCGGACTGCACGACCTGGGTGGTGCTGACGCGGGCGACCGAGACCTGCAGGCCCTCGGACAGCGGGGTCTCCGCGGCGGGGGTCACCACGTCCTCGGCGCCCAGGGTGATGCCCTGCGCGGCCAGCAGACCGGCGACGTCGGCGGCGTCGGAGACGACCGGCACGGCGGCGTTGGTGCCGTCGGTGACGCTGACGGTGGGCAGCGTGACGACCTTGACGGCGGTGCCCTCGGCGAGAACCTCACCGACGGCCGGCGACACGCGGTCGTTGGCGCCGAGGGTGATCCCCTGGGCGGTCAGCAGGTCGCCGACGGTGCGGGCGGGGGTGACGACAGTGGTGGCGGTGCCGCGGTCGTCGATGCTCACCGAGTGCAGCGTGTTCGCGCTCAGGGCGAGGCCGTCCAGCGGGATCTCCCGGCCACGGTCGGCGGAGAGCTGGTAATCGGCGGAGTCGCGGCCGAGCTGGGCCAGCGCCTCGTCGACGGTGCGGGCGGTGGTCCACACCTGGGTGGGCTGGCCGTCGACGGTCAGGTCGAGCAGGCGGCCCTTGTTCAGCACGATGCGGGTGCCGTCGGAGATCGGCTGGTCGGCGGCGGGCGCCAGGGTGTCGTGCTCGGCGACCACGATGTCCGCGGACTCGAGCGCCCCCTCGACGGAGCCGGAGAGCGTCGACACGACGCGGTCCTGGCCGTCGACGGAGATGGTGACCGACTTGTTCAGCGCGGCCAGCGAACCGCCGACGGTCCCGGCGACCAGGACGACGGCGCCGGCGACGATGAACCAGGGCTTACGGAGCTTGGCGCTGAAGCCGGAACGCGCGGTGGTGGCGGCGGGGGTCAGCGGGGTGGCGGCAGCGGCCTGATCGGTGGTCTCGAGGAGATCGCGATCGGTGTTGTCGTCGATAGAAATGAGGCACATCCCATGAACGGTGTGTCCGGGCAGGTCGCAGGGCGTCGGTCCGGGCACACCGGGCAGCCCGCGATGGACGCGGCGGCTGTCGGGGTGGTCCTCACCGAGTGGGCGTGGTGTCCCGAGGGGGACGCCGGACCCAACGCACCCGGATGTTCGTGACCATCCCGGCTGTTATCACAAGACGGTAACGAGGGTCGACGCGGGGCGGCAACCCTCGACCGGTGAGAGGGATGTCACCAGACGGAAACAAACCGAACCGTAACGACATGAACACAGATCAAACGGCGGTTGACCTGCGGAGATCACGGAGGGTGTAACAGCGCTGCGTGGTGGCCGTCACAGTCGCGGCGAGCGTGGCGACGTCCGTTTCGCGCAATTCGGCGAGCGCCCGGAGCGTCCAGGGCAGCGCGTAGGGCCCGTTCTTGCGGCTGCGGTGCGGGTGCGGCGCCAGGAACGGCGCGTCGGTCTCGACCATCAGCAGCTCGTCCGGCACCAGCCGCGCCGCCTCGTGCAGGGACCGGGCGTTGCGGAACGACACCGGCCCCGCGAACGACAGGTACCAACCCCGGTCGGCGCACACCCGGGCCATCGCCGCGTCCCCGGAGAAGCAGTGGAACACCACCGTGTCCGGGGCGCCCTCCCCGTCGAGGACGTCGAAGACGGCGTCGTGGGCCTCCCGGTCGTGGATCATCAGCGGGAGGCCGAGCTCCTTGGCCAGCGCGATGTGCCAGGCGAACGCCTCCCGCTGCGCGTCGTGGGGTGCCGCGTCCCAGTAGTGGTCCAGGCCGGTCTCCCCCACCGCGACGACCCGCGGGCCGGTGGCCAGCGCGGCGAGCTCGGCGCGGGCGGCGTCGTCGAGGGAGTCGGCCCGGGTGGGGTGCAGCCCGACCGCGGCCCAGACGTCCGGGTGCCAGGTCGCCGCGGCGGCGGCCCAGCGGGCGGCGGGGAGGTCGTCGGCGACGGTGACGGCGCCGATCACGCCCACCGCCCGGGCCCGGTCCATCGCCGCGGCGACGTCGGCCGCGGTACGGCAGCCGGTCGCGTCCAGGTGGGTGTGGTTGTCGATCACCGGGGTCGGCAGCGGCTCCGGGTCGGGTACCTGCTTCCAGTCCGGTGGTTCGACCCAGGCCGTCGGTTCAGCCGGTTCGGGCACGGGTCAGGCCACCGGCGCCCAGTCCGGACCGGTCTCGCCGAGCTTCGGGTCGAGCTTGCCGAACAGCGGCGTCGGCTTGGCCAGCGGCGTGCCGGGGCGGATCTCCCGCCGCTCCCACACCGCCTGCTGGGACGCGTAGTCGCCGGTCAGCACCGGGTACGGCGCGGCCGGGAAGCCGGTGTCGCCCTCGACCTCGTCCCCGAGGTCCTCGACCTCCACGACCTCGGGCTGCGCAGCCCACACCCCGTCCCCGCCCAGGGCGGCGAAGACCTGCTGGGAGGAATGCGGCAGGAACGGCGTCAGCAGCGTCTTGACGTCGTCGACGACCTGCAGCGTGGTGTGCAGGACGGTGCCCTGCCGCTGCGGGTCGCCGCCGAGCTTCCACGGCTCGGTCTCCGACAGGTACTTGTTGGCCAGCGACGCGATCCGCATCGCCTCGCCGATGGCGGCCTTGAACCGGCTGCGCCGCAACAGGTCTCCGACCACCCCGAAGCCGTCGGCGGCGGCGGTGAGCAGCGCGACGTCGGCGTCGGTGCGCGTCCCCGGGGTGGGGACGGCGCCGAAGTTCTTGTGGCTCATCGCGATCGACCGGTTGACCAGGTTGCCCCACTCGTTGGCGAGCTCGGAGTTGGTCCGCCGGACGAACTCGTCCCAGGTGAAGTCGGTGTCCTGGTTCTCCGGGCCGGCCACGGCGATGAAGTGGCGCAGCGCATCCGGGCCGAAGTCGCGGAGGAAGTCACCCACGTAGATGACGTTGCGGCGGGAGGTGGAGAACTTCGAGCCGCTCATGGTCAGGAACTCACTCGACACGATCTCGGTCGGCAGGGTGAGCTCCCCCAGCCGGCCGGGCTCGCCGCCGCGGGCGCCGCGGCCGTCGTAGGCGAGCAGCTCGGCCGGCCAGATCTGCGAGTGGAAGGTGATGTTTTCCTTGCCCATGAAATAAAACTGTTCAGCACTGCCGTCTGTCGCCGACCAGTACTGCTTCCACTGGTCCGGCGTCTTCCCGAACCGGCGGGCCCACTCGATGGACGCGGACAGGTAGCCGATGACGGCGTCGAACCAGACGTAGAGCTTCTTGTCGCCGCGGTCGCGCCAG
>JBQGEH010000216.1:0-2961 GCA_052039515.1 Nakamurella sp.
CCGCCCCGCCGATGGCTACCCTCGCGCGGTGGTCAGGTCCGCTGCCGTGGATCGCTCTGGCGTTGCTGGCGACCGGGTCGGTGGCGGTCGCTCTCGGCCGCCGGGCGGTCAGGCGTCCTTGAGCTCGCCCCAGCCGTGCCAGTGGTCGATCGTCATGTGGGTGTAGACGCGCGGCGAGGTCCGGTTGGGGTAGGGGTTGCCGCCGTAGTGGATGGACAGCCGGTCGATCTGGGCGAGGCCCTCGTCGTCGAGGATCTCCCCGACCCGCCCCTGGACGCTCGCCTGGGTGTACCAGCTGGCCTCCGACAGCGCGGTGAGCGAGACGCGCGGGTCACGGCGCAGGTGGTGGAGTCGGGCGCGGGTCGCGTCCAGCCCGAGCAGGATGGTCCCGTCGTCCTCCAGCAGGTACCAGGTCGCCACCGTCACGGGTCTGCCGTCCTTGGCCACCGTCGCCATGACGGCCGGGTTGGGCAGCTTGAGGAAGTCTCGGATGGCGTCGGGCATGGGGGTCGAGGGCATGCGGCGACCCTACCGAGGCGCCCCGGGCCTGGCATCCGCGGCGGCGACGCGGCCCCGACTCGGGCGTGCCACCGCGCGGGTGGACCCCCGGACCATCAGGGACGGCGGCACGTTGACGTGCTGCAGAGTCGAGGGCGACACACCGTTGAGGCGCTGGTAGAGCAGAGCGATGGAGCGGGCGGCGATCTCGTCACAGGGTTGGCGGACCGTCGTCAGCGACGGATAGGTCATGAACGCCAGTCCCACGTCGTCGTAGCCGGTCACCATGACCTGCTCGGGCACCCGGATGCCCTGGGCGTGGAGTTCGTGCAGCACACCGAAGGCCACCGTGTCACTGCCGCACACGATCGCATCCGGCAGCCCGCCGTCGGCGAGGAGCTGCCGGGTCGCCTGCTGACCCCAGTCGCTGGTGAATTCGCCGGCCAGGATCCGGTCCGCCGAGGCCGGATCGATGGCGGCGGTCGCCCGGCGGTATGCCGCGGTGCGCAGCCGCGCCGAAGAGCTGGTCGGCAGTGAGCTGACGAAGACGAAGGAGCGGGCTCCGGCCGCCTCGAGGTGCGCGACGATCTGGCCGATGCCGTGCTCGTCGTCCGATCCGACCCAGTCGGTCACCGATCCCTCGACGTGCCGATCCAGTTGCACCACGGGGAGTTTCGCCGCCGCCCCGAGGATGGTCTCCCGTGATCGCTCGGCGTGACACGGGCTGATGATGAGCCCGTCGACCTGACGCTCCAGCAAGGCGTTGACCCGGCGGGCTTCGACGTCCGGGTCGTCCTGGGCGTCGCAGAGCAGCAGGATCAGGCCGCGGCGTTGGAGATGCCGCTCGGTGGCCTCGATCATCATCGGGAAGAACGGGTTGGCGATCTCCGGGACGACCATCCCCATCGTGTGGGTCTTCTGACTGCGCAGGGAGCTGGCCAGGGCGTTGCGCTGATACCCCAGGTCGGTGGCGGCGCGCTTGACCGACTCCACGATCGACGGGGCCACGTTGCGGGTCCCGGACAGCGCGCGAGCAGCGGTCGCTCGCGACACCCCGGCGGCCGCGGCGACCTCGTTGATGCTGATGCGTTTGCTCATCCGTCTCCCGTGTCGCGGGCTCACCGTAGCCGATGGGACCTGTGGCTGCGGCTCAGCTCAGTCGGCCGGTCGACGAGGGGGGGCGGTGCCGCCGGACAGGGCCAGCCCCGGCAGCATCCATTGGATGAGCGGGCCGATGGCCACGACGAACAGCACCGTTCCTGGGCCGACCGTGCCGCCGAGGATCCAGCCGCCGACCAGCACGGTGGCTTCGATGACGGTGCGGACCGCCCGGATACTGCCGACGCCCCTGGCGTGCAGGCCGGTCATCAGCCCGTCCCGCGGGCCGGGGCCGAGGCCGGCACCGAGATAGCAGGCCGTCGCGAAACCCACCGCGAGCACACCGGCGACCATCATCGGGATGCGCAGGGACAGCGCCGCCGGCGTAGGCACCACGGCGAGCGCCGCGTCCGCGGCCAGCCCGACGACCACCACGTTGCAGAGCGTCCCGATGCCGGCCCGTTGTCGCAGCGGGATCCAGGCGAGAAGCAGCAACACCCCGACGCCGTTGGAGACCAGCCCGATCGAGACGCCGGTGCGGTCACTGATGCCCTGGTGCAGGACGTCCCACGGGTCCAGGCCCAGATCGGCCCGGACCAGTAGGCAGATGCCCAGCCCGTAACACAGTTGACCACCGAACATCCGACAGAACCTGGCCACCAGGCGATCCCGCGGGACCGGCAGCAGGAAGGTGCTCACCCACCGACCCTGATGGTCAGGGTCGGGCTGTCAGGTCGCATCTGAGTGTGTCGGGGTCGGTTGGCCGCCCTGGGCCGCAGCCTCGAAGAGCCGCCGGGGGTTGCGCACCTGCAGTCGGTCGCGCACATCGAGATCGCAACCGGCGCGCCGCAGATGGTCGGGGAAGACGGCGGGTACGAAACGCAGCCCGTTACCGCCGTTGCGGGACAGCATGGACTTGATGCCCATGTCGTGGCTCAGCAGGATCCGTCCCTCGTGACCGCGGTCCAGCAGCCCCACGACCGCGGCGGCCGTGGCCTCCGGGGAGGGCGACTGACCTTCGCCCGCGCCCCGGTAGAAGTAGGGCATCCCGATCATGACGAACTCGAGGAAGACCCCACGCCGAGCCAAGCGGTCCTGATAGTCCGCATCGCTCCCGGACGGGTCCATGTGGCAGAGGACGACAGCCTCCGGTGCCACACCGACGTCGTCCAGGACGATGTCGAGAACCCGGTCCCCCAGCCGCTGCCACCCGGGCAGGTGCACGAACAGCGGGACGCCCAACTCGCGTTGCGCGTACGCGGCCGCGCGGAGGCTGCGCTCCTCCGCTGCCGTGAACCCGGGACTGACGCCGATCTCACCGATGACACCGGGCGCCGGCACCGTGTCCCGGAAGTCACCGACGAG
>JBQGEH010000217.1:0-8174 GCA_052039515.1 Nakamurella sp.
GGAACATTGCCGTCGGCCACACCACCAGCACCGCGAGCCCACCCGCCGCCCCGAGAAGAGCGATCCGCACCTGCCCGGGAACCGCGCGTCGCACCGCCGCGCCGTGCGGCCGCGGCAGCCGGCGGGGTCCGTCGGCCCAGCAGCACAGGGCCGCCGCTGCGCAGGCCAGCGCCATCGGGGCGCTCACCGGGCGATCCGGGACGACCACAGCAGGCCGGCACACAGCAGCGTCGTCCCCGTCAGCAGCAGCACCGAGCCGAGTCCGCCGCCGACGAGCACCGGTACCGGATCGGCCCCCATCCCGGTTCCGAGCAGCACCCCCATCAGGGGAAGCACCGCGAGCACCCCCGCCGACATCCGGGCCCCGGCCACCGCGGTCGCACGGTGGTCGGCCGCGCGGCGTTCGTCGGCGAGCCCGTCGGCGATCCCGCTGAGAAGTCCGGCCAGCGGGACGCCGGTCCGGTGGGACAGTCGGGCCGCGGCGGTCAGTGCGAAGGCGGGGCCGGTGGGCGGGACCGGTGCGCCGTCGTCGGTGACCGCGGACCGGACGGCGGACAGCAACCGGTCCACCGCCGGCCCGGCCGACCGCCGGACCTCGGTGACGGCGGTGTCGAGATCCGCCCCGGCGGCGATCTCCCGTTGCAGCGACCGCACGGCGTCCAGCACGGCGAGCGCATCCCTGGTCTCCCGGCGGCGCACGATCAGGCTCCGGACGGTCCAGGCGGCCGTCGCTCCACCGATCAGCGCGGCTCCTGTCACCGACGCCGACCCGGTCGCCAGCAGCGCGGCCACTGCCGGAGCCGCGGCGAACCCGCCCAGCGTGGCGGTGAGCGCGGCGCGTACGGGTATGCGTGGCGTGGTCGGGACGCCCGGGCGGCCCGGCAGCTCCGGCGTCCGCGGCCAGCTCCACAGGCCCGCCGCCAGGAGCAGCACGGCGGTCACGGCGCACCGGCTGCGATGCGATCGGCCAGCAGGCCACTCCCCGGACCGGGCTCACCGTCGGCGCCGCACGCCCGGACGACCCGCCCGCGACCCCGGACATCGGTGTCCAGCACACCGATCTCGGCGACCCGACGCTCGACGCGACCGGCCCGGCTGCGCCGTTCCAGGTGGACGACGACCTGCACCGCACCGGACAGCTGCGTGTGCAGCGCCGCCTCGGACATGCCGCCGAGCGCGGCCAACGCCGCCAACCGCGCCGGGACGTCGGCCGCGGTGTTGGCGTGGACCGTTCCGGCGCCGCCGCGGTGTCCGGTGTTCAGCGCGATGAGCAGGTCGACGACCTCGGCGCCGCGCACCTCACCCACGACCAACCGGTCCGGCCGCATCCGCAGGCCCTGGCGGACCAGGTCGCGGAGATCCACCTCGCCCGCACCCTCCACGTTGCTGGTCCGTGCGACGAGCCGGACGACGTGCGGATGCCGGGGCCGTAGTTCGCCGGCGTCCTCCACCGTGATCAGCCGCTCGTCGGCGGGCACCTGGGCGAGCAGCGCGGCCAGCAGGGTCGTCTTGCCGGTGCCGGTGCCGCCGGAGACGACGAAGGCCAACCGGGACCGCACCACCTCCCGTAGCAGGTCACCCACCGCGGGAGGGAAGGCCCCGCGGCGGCCGAGCTCGTCGAGCCCGAAGGTGGCGGGACGCAGGACGCGCAACGAGATCGAGGTGCCGTCGGCGGCGACCGGCGGCAGCACCGCGTGCAGTCGCGTGCCGTCGGTCAGCTGAGCGTCGACGAACGGGCGGGCGTCGTCGAGCCGGCGCCCCGCCGCCCCCGCGAGCCGACGGGCCAGCCGCTGCACCGCCGCGTCGTCGGGGAACCGCACGTCAGCCGGTTCCCAGCCGCGCCCGCGGTCGACCCGCACGTCGTGCGGTCCGTTCACGACGACGTCCGTGGTGGCCGGATCGGCGAGCAGACCGGCCAGCGGTCCCGCACCGACCAGCTCTGCCTGCAGCGCCCGGATCATCCGCAGCATCTGCGCATCGCTGACCAGCACCCCGGCCTCGGCCCGGACCGCCGCGGCGACCGCGGCGGCCGTCGGTTCGCCGCGGCCGGCGTCGCCGTCGGTGAGACGCTGCTGCACCCGGGCGACCAGGTCGGCCGACACCGCGGGAGCGACCCCGGTCACCGTCGTGGATCCGGTCCGGCGATGGCGGCCAGCACCGCGCGGGCCGCCCGGCCAAGGGGGCTGCGCGGGTCCTCGCCGGGTGCGTGTCCCAGTTCGACGTCGCGCGCCAGGTGCGGTTGCGGACGCATCTGCGCGATCAACGGCAGGTCCAGTGAGCGCGCCACGTCGTCCGCGCCGAGGCCACCGATCGAGGGTCCGCGGACCACCAGGCCGGTCCGTGCGCCGGCGGCGTCGATCCGGTCCACCACCCGGCGGGCGGCGTAACAGGCCATCACGTCCGTGGTGCTGACCAGCACGACCAGGTCGGAGTGCTCCAGGGCCACGTCGGCGAGGGGGTCGGGCGTCCGGGGCAGGTCCAGCACGGCGATCTCCCCCGCTCGCCGACAGGCGTCGAGGACGACCGCCAGGGTGTCGGGTGCGGGCGGCGCATCGACGGCGTCGTCGAAGCGTCCGTGGGACAACACCGACAGCACTCCCGGCTGGGTGCCGGACCGCCGCCGCCCGGGCACCGGCCCGGGTCGCCGCCCGGCGACCGACGGCAGCGAGTCGTGCAGCGCGTCGGCGGGTACCCGGCCGACGGGCGTCGCCAGGTCGGTCCACCGCAGGCCCGGGTCGGTCTCCAGTCCGAGGAGCAGGTCGAGGCCGGCACCCCACGGGTCGCAGTCGGCCAGCACGACACCCACCCCGGCATGCAGGCCGGCGATCGCCACCGCCGCCGCCATCGTGGAGGTGCCGGCGCCGCCGCGGGCGCCGATGACCGACACCACCCGGCCACCGCCGGGACCCCGGTGGACGGTGTCGGCCAGGACGGCGACGAGCAGGTCTTCCGCCTGCGGCAGCAGCACCGTCCGTTCGACGCCGAGCAGGACGCAGTGCTCCCAGACGTTGCCGTCGGGTTCGGAGGCGGCGACCACCACGACTCCCGGGCGTCGCGGCAGCTGGGCCAGCACGGCGCCGCGGACGTGCCGCGCGTCCAGCAACACGACCGGAGCCGACCGCCACAGCGCCCGGTTGTCCGGGGTCCTCGCGTGGTTGATCTCCACGCCCGCCGCCGCGGCGATCCGCAGCAGCTCGTCGAGCAGGTCCTCGTCGTCGGTGACGACCAGCGGCCGCGTGTCCATCTGCAGTCCCTCCACCCCGTCGACCCGGTGCCGCCGTGGTCGTCGCAGCTCACCGGCCCGACCGGACCTGGGCGAGCGGTCGAGCACCGCGTCCGGGGACAGGACCGCGATGGGGTGCACCTGTGGACAGTCATGACCGTCCGGCGGAGGCGTCACCGGCGTGGCGCGCCGACGCAGTGGTTGTGTGGACAACGCCGACGCAGCGCCGGGGCGACCGGCCACAGTGGAGGGCACACGCAGGGAGGGCACACCGCCGCCGGGAGGGTGCTCGACCGGGGCGCGGGCCGGGCCGCATGGCCCGGACATAGGGGCGCCCCCCGCCAGGGGGGGTAGGCGGGGGGCGCGGGGTCCGGCTCAGGGGGGTGAGCCAGACCGGGTGGTCGGTTTCGGGGGGGTGAAAACCGACGTGACCGACACTAGCGCGTGTTCCGCAGCGCGTCACGTGTGTCGCGGCATTCTCACCCGAGATATCGCGATCGGCCCAGTGTCCGGGGCTGTTGTCGCTGTGGGGAACCGCCGATCCATCCGGACGGATGACTTCCTTGCCGTGTTCACGCCCCGGGGGTAGGACTGACCTACGAACTCGTGGTCAGCCTGGCCGGCGGTGGAAGAGAAACCGACGGCCCCTCGCCACGGCTTCCCACGCAGACCCCCGGCACCCACTCACCGCATCAACCGCGGAGGTACGTCGTGCGGGCGCGCCGCGACACTCGCGGTCCCCATTTTCCGACGATCAGTGGTGAGCACTGGTAACCAGGAAGCCTGCGTCCGACGGCGCCCCGACTCCGGTAGGGGCGCCGTCCCCATGTCCGGCGCGCCCCGGTCGACCTCGGCTGATCCGACCTCAGCCCCGCTGGGCGTCGGCGATCGAGCGGCCCTCCCGGGCCCCGTCGGCCAACGCCCGGCAGTGGAACAGCAGCCAGGCGTCCACCGCGCCCGGTGCACGGGTGCGGTAACCGTCCAGCAGATCCTCGTAGCGCCCGCCGCTGCGCAGGCACGCCACCTCGGGAACCCCGAGGGCGTGCGGGTCGAGCCAGGTGTGCACCATGGCCAGCCGTGCGGCGGCGCGGGCCACCACCCCGTTGGCCTCGCCGAACGGACGGACGGCGGCGATCTCGGCGTGCACCACGGACACCAGGACCGGCGCCGGCCAGCCGGAACCGCTGACCATCGCAGCGATGCCGGCGAGCCGGCCGGCGACCTCGGGATCCCGGACGGGTCGGCCCAGCGCCTCCGATCGCGTCAGGTCGGCGGCGGCCAGGGTGTGCAACCGGGCCAGGGCCTGCAGGGGGGCCCGGCCGAACACCGGCGCCAGTGTCCCCACCGCCGCCGAGCACCGGATGGCGCCGGCCAGCACCGGATCGGTGACCGCGGTGTCCTGGGCGTCGAGCCCGGGATCGCCACCGTCGAGCGCGGCCGACGCACGCGCGGCCCGGATCCCGGCCGCCGCGGCCGAGGTCGGCCACCCGCGGCGGTTCGCGGGGTGCAGCGCGAGCGCGGCCAGCGCGTCCCGGGCCTCCTCGACGGCGGCCGCCACGCCGGGACCGGCGGTCAGGTCGGGCCACAGGGAGGTCACCGGACGACCGTACCGGCGCGGACGGCACCGCCGGACGGGCCGGCCGGGCGGCGTCCCGTGGACCGCATGGCGGTCTGTCGGTGGCCCCGGCTACCGTGATCGCACACCGGATCCGACCGCGGCAGCACCGTCCGGCCGGTGTCCCGTCACCGCTGACACCCTCGTGGAAAGGCCGTCGAAGTGCCCGAGGCTTCCGACACCACGCACACCCTGGACAACCTGCTGGCCGAGGACCGCACCTTCCCGCCGAGTCCGGAGTTCGCCGCCCAGGCCAATGTCGGCGAGGAGGCCTACGCCCGCGCCGAGGCCGATCCCGACGCCTTCTGGAGCGAGCAGGGCCGCCGGTTGAGCTGGTCCACCCCGTTCAGCGAGGTACTGGACTGGTCGGACGCCCCGCACGCGCGGTGGTTCGCCGACGGCACCCTCAACGTCGCCTACAACTGCGTCGACCGGCACGTCGAAGCGGGCAACGGCGACCGGGTGGCGATCCACTGGGAGGGCGAGCCCGGTGACACCCGCACCATCACCTACGCCGACCTGCAGCGCGAGGTCAGCCGCACCGCGAACGCACTGTCCGAGCTGGGGCTGCAGACCGGCGACCGGGTCGCGATCTACCTGCCGATGATCCCGGAGGCGGTGTTCTCGATGCTGGCCTGCGCCCGGCTCGGGCTGACCCACACGGTGATCTTCGGTGGCTTCTCCGCCGAGGCCATCCGTTCCCGGGTCGCCGACAGCGAGGCGAAGCTCGTCATCACCGCCGACGGCCAGTACCGGCGGGGCACCCCGGTGTCGCTCAAGGACGCTGTGGATCAAGCGGTCGATGCGGCGGACTCACCCGTGCAGCACGTCCTCGTCGTCCGGCGCACCGGCATCGACATCACCTGGAACGACCGTGACCGCTGGTGGCACGAGACGGTCGACGTCGCCTCCGACGTGCACGAGCCGCAGCCCTTCCCGGCCGAGCACACGCTGTTCCTGCTGTACACCTCGGGGACCACGGGCAAGCCGAAGGGCATCCAGCACACGTCCGGCGGCTACCTGACGATGGCCGCCTACACCCACCACGCGGTGTTCGACCTCAAGCCGGAGACCGACGTCTACTGGTGCACCGCCGACATCGGCTGGGTCACCGGGCACTCCTACATCGTCTACGGGCCGCTGGCCAACGGCGCCACCCAGGTCATCTACGAGGGCACGCCCAACACGCCGCACGAGGGGCGGCACTGGGAGATCGTGGACAAGTACAAGGTCACGATCTACTACACCGCCCCCACCCTCATCCGGACGTTCATGCGCTGGGGCGCCGACATCCCGGCGAAGTACTCGCTCGAGTCGCTGCGGGTGCTCGGGTCGGTGGGCGAGCCGATCAACCCCGAGGCCTGGATGTGGTACCGGCAGCACATCGGCCACGACCGCACCCCCATCGTGGACACCTGGTGGCAGACCGAGACCGGCGCCATCATGATCTCCCCGCTGCCCGGCGTCACCGCGGCCAAGCCCGGCTCGGCGATGACGCCGCTGCCGGGCATCAGCGCCAAGGTCGTCAACGACGAGGGCGTGCCGGTCGGACACGGTGAGGGCGGCTACCTCGTGGTCGACCGCCCGTGGCCCTCCATGCTCCGCACGATCTGGGGCGACGACGAGCGCTTCAAGGACACCTACTGGTCGCGCTTCGCCGCGCAGGGTTACTACTTCGCCGGCGACGGCGCCAAGTACGACGACGACGGCGCGTTGTGGGTGCTCGGCCGGGTGGACGACGTGATGAACGTCTCCGGTCACCGGATCTCGACCACCGAGGTGGAGTCGGCGCTGGTCTCCCACCCGTCGGTGGCGGAGTCGGCGGTGGTCGGGGCGTCGGACGCGATGACCGGCCAGGGCATCGTCGCCTTCGTCATCCTGCGCGGCATCCCGGTGCCCGAACGGGAGTCCGAGGAGGAGAAGAGCCTGGTCGCCGAGCTGCGCAACCACGTGGCGACCCAGATCGGGCCGATCGCCAAACCGCGTCAGATCCTGCTCGTGCCCGAACTGCCCAAGACCCGCTCCGGCAAGATCATGCGGCGGCTGCTGCGGGACGTCGCCGAGGGCCGCGAGCTCGGTGACGTGACCACGCTGCAGGACTCGGCGATCATGGGGCTGATCAACAGCGGGCTGGCCAAGCCCTCGTCCTGACTCCCGCGGACGGCGACGCCCCCGACCGCGGGGTGGGTATAGCTGTGCGCGACCACGACACCGTGGTCGGGGCTCGCCGTGTCGACACCACCGACGTCCGTGTGCCGCCGCAGCCGCCGGCGACCCGTCGCGGGTGGTGACGCCCCGGAGGTCCGGCGCGGGACGGCCTGGGCGAGCGGCGTCGGACGACCGTGGCACGATGAGCGGGCTCGTGGCACCACCGTCCCCGGACGGCAGGGCCCGCGCCTGCAGCACCGAACACCGACCGCACCCGCATTGCCCGTAAGCCCCGAGGCTTCGACGTCAGGAGATCGCCGTGACCTACCCAGGGAACAATCCCGGCCAAGCCCGCGGCACCGGCTACGTCCGGCCGTCCATCCCGCTGACCCCGGAGCAGGACGTCGACCGGTCGGCGTCCATCGGCACGTTGGTCAAGGACGCCACCGCCCAGGTCTCCACCCTGGTCCGCGCCGAGATCGAGCTGGCCAAGCTGGAGATCGTCCAGTCGGCGAAGCAGGGCGCCGTGGGCGCGGTGTTCTTCGTGGTGGCGGGCGTCATCGGCCTGTTCTCGCTCGTGTTCGTCTGGTTCATGGTCGGCGAGATCCTGGACATCTGGCTGCCGCGGTCGCTGTCGTTCGCGATCGTCTTCATCGTGATGGTGCTGCTGGCCGGCGCCTTCGCCTTCCTGGGTCTGCGTAAGGTGAAGAAGATCGGCAAGCCGGAGAAGACGATCGAGACGCTGCAGGACACCGCTTCGACCCTGAAGCGGGCCGCGTCCCACCCGGACGTTCGCACCACGGCGTGACCCCGGCGGTGTCCACGCCCGGTCCGCGGTGAGCGCACCCCTGCGGTCCGTCGCCGCGCCCGACCCGTCCGCGGTCCGCTATCCGGGACCGTGGCGGCACATCGACGTCAGCGCCAACGGCGTCCGCTTCCACGCCGCCGAGGCCGGCTCCGGCCCACTGGTGCTGCTGCTGCACGGCTTCGGCCAGTTCTGGTGGTCCTGGCGGCATCAGCTGGAACACCTCCCGCGGCTCGGGTACCGCGCGGTGGCGGTCGACCTCCGTGGCTACGGCGACTCCGACAAGCCGCCCCGCGGCTACGACGCCTTCACCCTGGCCGGCGACACGTCCGGGTTGATCCGCGCGCTCGGCGAACCGAGCGCGGTCGTCGTCGGCACCGGAA
>JBQGEH010000218.1:0-3124 GCA_052039515.1 Nakamurella sp.
CACCATCCCCAAAACCTTCACCCCCCCTTCCGCGGGGCCCCCCCCCCCCCCGACTCAGCCGATTACCGATCTGGTTCCGTGAGCGAGAGGCGGGAGCGGACGGCGGTGCGCGGGTCTCGGGACCGCGGGGCGGGGTGAGCCGTCCGTAGCGTGAGGGTCGTTCTGTCTGAGCTGGGTGTTTTGGTGTGGAGGTCGGGCCGGTGTATGTGAGGCACCTGGCTCTGTCGGAGTACCGGTCGTGGGCGGCGGTGGACGTGCCGCTGTCGCCGGGGGTGAATGTCCTGGTGGGGCGGAACGGGGTCGGCAAGACCAACCTCGTGGAGGCGCTGGGGTATCTGGCGACGCAGTCGTCGCACCGGGTCAGCGGGGACCAGCCGCTGGTCCGGCGGGGGGCCGGGCAGGCGATCGTCCGGGGGGCGGTCGTGCACGACGGCCGCGAGCTGCTGCTGGAGTTGGAGATCAACCCGGGCCGGGCGAACCGGGCGCGGCTGAACCGGGCGCCGGCCACCCGCACCCGCGACCTCCTCGGCATCCTGCGGACCGTGCTGTTCGCCCCCGAGGACCTGGCCATCGTCCGTGGGGACCCGTCCGAACGGCGCCGGTTCATGGACGAGCTCCTGATCATGCGCACCCCGCGGTACGCCGGGGTCAAGGCCGACTACGACCGGGCGCTCAAGCAACGCAACTCGCTGCTCAAGTCGGCCGGTGCGAGCCGGCGCTCCGGCGGACCGGACCTGTCGGTCCTCGAGGTGTGGGACGAGCAGCTCGCCGACTTCGGCAGCCAACTGCTCGCGGGCCGGATGACGCTGGTCCACGCCCTGCGGCCGTACATGGTGGCCGCCTACGCCGACGTCGCCCCGGAGTCCGAGCCCGCCGGCATGGTCTACCGCACGTCGCTCGGGGACCTCCCCGAGGACACGCCCGTCGACGAGCTGCGCACCGCCTACCTCGACGAGATCGCCCGCCGCCGCGGCAACGAACTCGACCGCGGGATCACCCTCGTCGGGCCGCACCGCGACGAGCTGGAACTGCTGCTCGGGCCCGGACCGGCCAAGGGCTACGCCTCCCACGGGGAGTCGTGGTCGATGGCGCTGGCCCTGCGGCTCGGGTCGTTCGGGCTGCTCCGCGCGGACGGGATCGCCCCGGTCCTGGTGCTCGACGACGTGTTCGCCGAGCTCGACTCGTCCCGGCGCGCCAGCCTGGCCCGCTGGGTGGCCGGCGCCGACCAGGTCGTCATCACCGCCGCCGTCGGCGCCGACGTGCCGGCCGGACTGGTGGGCCGTCAGCTGCTCGTCGAGCCCGGTACGGTCACCGAAGCGGACGCGGCCGTCGACGCGGCCGCGGTCCCGGGTGCGGCGTCATGACCGACCCCGACGACACCCCGGCCCCGAAACGCGGCGCCGACCTCGCCCGGGAGGCGCTCGAGCAGTCGCGGCAGCGCACCGCGGCCCGCCGGGCCGCCGAGGGCCGCCCCTCGGTGATCGGCCGCCGCGCCGGCGGCACCCGTCGTCGCTGGTCAGGACCCGGCCCGGACGCCCGCGACCCGAAGCCGTTCGGGGCGTTGGCCCAGCAGTGGGTCAAGCGGTCCGGTTCGGCCGACGACCTCGCGAAGGCCACCGTGCTGGCCCGCTGGGCCGAGATCGTCGGCGACGACCTCGCCGCGCACTGCACGCCGGTCGACCTGGTCGACGGCCAGCTGACCGTCCAGGCCGAGAGCACGGCGTGGGCGACCCAGATCCGGCTGCTCGGACCGACCATCCTCGGCAAGGTCGCCGGCGCGGTCGGAGCCAACGTCGTCCGGTCGATCCGGACGCAGGGCCCGAGTCGCCCTTCGTGGCGGTTCGGCAACCGGCACGTCCCGGGTCGGGGGCCGAGGGACACCTACGGATGACGCCACGGCCCGTTCAGAGGCCTTGTCGAGGGTCGATGTCGGCCCGGAGCGGTAGAATGGACGGAGTAAAGCTCCGGAACGGTCCCTGGCTCGCTGTCTGAGCGACCGACCCGATGGCCCGCCGGAGCTGTCGAACCGTCGAAAGAGACCCGTGGCGACCAAGAAGAACGGCTACAACGAATCATCCATCACCGTCCTCGAGGGACTGGACGCGGTTCGCAAGCGCCCCGGTATGTACATCGGTTCCACCGGTGAGCGCGGCCGGCACCACCTGGTCTGGGAGGTCGTCGACAACTCCGTCGACGAGGCGATGGCCGGCCACGCCGACAGCGTCACCGTGGTCATGCTCCCCGACGGTGGCGTCCGCGTCATCGACAACGGCCGTGGCATCCCGGTCGGCATGCACCCCACGGAGAAGAAGCCGACCGTCGAGGTCGTGATGACGATCCTGCACGCCGGCGGCAAGTTCGACTCCGACTCCTACGCGGTGTCCGGTGGTCTGCACGGCGTCGGCATCTCGGTGGTCAACGCGCTGAGCTACAAGCTCGAGGTCGACATCAAGGTCGACGGCAAGCAGTGGCACCAGCAGTACAACCGGTCCAAGCCCGGCAAGCTCGAGCAGGTCGGCACCGTGTCCCCCGACGACACCGGCACCACCGTGACGTTCTGGGCTGACCCGGACATCTTCGAGACCACCACCTACAACATCGAGACGATCGCGCGCCGACTCCAGGAGATGGCCTTCCTCAACAAGGGCCTCACCATCGTGCTGCGCGACGAGCGGCACCTGGACGACGAGGTCGAGGACGCCACCGGCGAGGCCTCGGTGCCCGTCGAGCGGGTCTTCCACTACCCGGGCGGACTGGTCGACTACGTCAAGCACCTCAACGCCTCCCGGGTGGCCGTCCACGACTCCGTCATCGGGTTCGAGTCCAAGGGCGAGACGATGGAGGTGGAGATCGCGATGCAGTGGAACGACTCGTACACCGAGAGCGTCCACACCTTCGCCAACACCATCAACACCATCGAGGGCGGCACCCACGAGGAGGGCTTCCGCGCCTCGCTGACCTCGGTGGTCAACCGCTACGCGCAGGACAAGAAGCTGCTCAAGGGCACCGACGACAAGCTGTCCGGCGACGACGTCCGGGAGGGTCTGGCGGCGATCATCTCGATCCGGCTCCGCGAGCCGCAGTTCGAGGGGCAGACCAAGACCAAGCTCGGCAACACCGAGGC
>JBQGEH010000219.1:0-4879 GCA_052039515.1 Nakamurella sp.
GCCGACGGCCGCGACGTGTCCTGGCTGTGGGACGTGGAGTACGAGCAGCTGCGTGGTCGGACCGTGGTGGCCACCGGGCCGCGTGCGCAGGACCTCGCCGTCCGCCTCGCGTACGCCGAGGTCGAGCACCGCTGCATCCCCGACCTGGCCGCGGCGCTGTCGGGGCATCCGGAGCCGGTCGACGTGATCGCCACCTACACCCCGTTCCAGAGACTCCGCCGGATGGGAGGCGTGTGATGGCCGCACCCGCCACGATCGTGCTGCTCTACCAGTCGCTGCTCGGCATCTACGGCGACCGCGGCAACGCGACCGTCCTCGAGCGCCGGCTGGCCTGGCGCGGCATCGACAGCCGGCTCGTCGTCGTCGAGCCGGGTGACCCGGTGCCCGACGACGCCCAGGTGTATCTGCTCGGCGGCGGCGAGGACTCCGCCCAGATCACCGCGGTCCGGTCGCTGACCGCCGACGGCGGCCTGCACCGGGCGGTCGAGCGTGGGGCGGCCGTGCTTGCGGTCTGCGCGGGCTTCCAGATCGCCGGCCACACCTTCACCGTGGGCGCCGACGACACCGTCATCGAGGGTCTCGGGCTGCTCGACGTGACCACGGTGCGCGGGCCCGAACGCGCCGTCGGGGAGATCCTGTCGCGGTGGGACGACCCGCCGGCCAACCTGGTCACCGATCCGGCCACCGACCCGCTGCTCACCGGTTTCGAGAACCACGGCGGCTGGACCACCCTCGGTCCCGCGGCCCGGCCGCTGGCCCGCGTCCAGGTCGGCATCGGCAACGACCGCACCGGCACCGAGGGCGCCCAGCAGGGCAAGGTCGTCGGCACCTACCCGCACGGGCCCGTGTTGGCGCGCAACCCGCTGCTGGCCGACCACCTCCTCCAGCTCGGTCTCGACACCGAGCTCGACCCGCTGCCCCGGCCCGAGGTCAGCGAGCTGCGGCGCCAGCGATTGGCCGCCGCGCGCCGCTGAGCACTGAACCGTCCGATCGGCTTCAGTGACGGGACCTTCTTGAAGGATCCGGCGCCGTCTGCCGACGAACCTGACGCCGGGAGCGATCCCGACCGGCGCATCTTTCGTCGTTCCCCTGCGGCCGGTGACCTGCCCGCTCTAGGGTGTGCGCGATCTCCGCTCCTGCCGAAGGCCCGCTCATGCGACTCCCGTCTGTCCTCCGCCGTGTCCTCGTGCCGGTCATCGGTGTCGCGACGGTGGCCGCGTTGGCCCCGAGTCTGCTTCCGGCGCCCGCCGCATGGTCGGCACCGAACGCCCCCAGCGGGCGCGTCATCGTCAAGTTCGCCGACGCCGAGGCGCGTGACCCCGGCGCGCGAGGGCGGATCCTGCGAGCCACGTCGGCTCGCAGCGGTACCCGGCTGAGCGAGTCGCGCGTCCTGACCGGGGACGCCCGGCTGGTCACCGTGCAGGGTGAGACGTCCGAGAGCGCCGCCGCCCGGCTCTCGAAGATCGAGGGCGTCGAGTACGCCGTCGTCGACCGGTTCGTCCGCACCTCGATCGCACGCCCGACCTCGAGCTACTACGGCCATGAGCAGTGGAGCCTGGCCAGGACCGCCGCCGGCATCAACCTCCCCGACGCCGCGCCCTGGGCGAACGGCGCGGGCGTCCGGGTCGCGGTCGTCGACACCGGCAAGCTTCGCCATCCGGATCTGGACGCGGCCTGGCTGGGCGGTCACGACTTCGTCAGCGACCCCGAGGTCTCGATGGACGGCACCGGTCGCGACACCGACCCGTCCGACGACGGCGACGCGTACGCGCCGGGTGAGTGCGGCGTCCCGTGGGGCGAGGTGTCCTCGTGGCACGGATCCCATGTGGCGGGCACCGTGGCGGCGCGGGGGGTGGGCATCGACGGCATCGCACCGGCGAGCCGCATCGTGCCCGTCCGCGTGCTCGGCAAGTGCGGCGGGTACGAGAGCGACATCATCGAGGGCATCGCCTGGGCCGCTGGGGGCCGGGTCGAGGGAGTACCGGCCAACCGGTACCCCGCCCGCATCGTCAACGTGTCGATCGGCGGGTACGCACCCTGCACCGAGTGGGCGGCCGGCGTCCTGCGCCAGACCCGCGACGCCGGAGCCCTGGTCGTCGTCTCGGCCGGCAACGACGCCGCCTCGACCGCCGACACCTGGCCCACCAACTGCGGCTCGGTCCTGCCCGTGGCCGCCACCGACCGGACCGGCGCGCTGTGGGAGTACTCGAACCACGGCTCGGCCGTCGCGCTGTCGGCTCCGGGGGTGGGCATCGTCTCGGTGTCCAACTTCGGACAGACCCGCCCGACCAGGGACGCCTGGCGCGACATGGACGGCACCTCGATGGCCGCCCCCCACGTCTCCGGCGTCGCCGCGCTGGTGCTGCAGCGTCGGCCCTCGCTCACCGTGGGTCAGCTTGAGGCGATCCTCCGCGCCTCCACCAAGCCCGTCCGGGGAGCGACCAGCGACTGCTGCGGCACGGGCATCATCGATGCGAAGCGGGCCATCGACCACGTCGTCCCACCCACACTGACCGCCAAGTGGGCGTCGATGAGGAGCACCCTGGGCCCGCTCCGGTCGATCAAGGAGCTGACCGGCCGGATCACCTGGGCGAGCTTCGCCCACGGTGACATCACCGACCACCCGACCCACGGCGCTCACGCCACCCACGGTCGGATCGGGGCGGAGTTCCGCCGGCTCGGCGGCGCCGACGTGGTGGGGGTCGCGACGTCGGACGAGCAGCGCGGACGGGCCGGCCACCTCCAGAGTCGGTTCGGCAAGGGGTGGATCCTCTACAGCGGGCAGGGCGCTCACCTGCTGTCCGGCGACCGGTTGGTCTACTGGACGCGGCTGTCGGGCACCGAGGTCACGACGTTGGGCCAGTTGCGGACCGGAACGGTGACCTACTCCGCCTCGGGCACCTCGACCGCCTTCTTCACCAACGGCGCGATCGTCTCGTCGTCGGCCGGCACCTTCTGGATGCACAGCGCCGTCTACCGGCGTCATCAGGCGCTCCCCGCCGCCACCCGGACCGCGCTGAAGGGGCTGACCGCGGCGGAGACCGCCGGGCTGATCCCCGGGCAGCGGGTCAGCCGGTTCACCGGCGGGGCCATCTACTACGCCGGGGACACCGGCGCCTGGGCGGTCACCAACGAGATCGACCGGCGGTACCGCGCCACGGGCGTGGCCACGGCGCTCGGCAATCCGAAGGGACTGGCCCGCAGCGTCCGGTTCGGCGCCCGCAAGGCCGGGTTCGCCAAGGGGACGATCTACGCCCACTCGAGCAGTGGGGTCTGGGAGGTGCACGGCGCCATCGGCCGGGCCTTCGATGCGGCGGGCGCCGAAAACTCCCGACTCGAGCTGCCCACCAGCGGCGAGATCCGGTCCGGATCCACCGTCTACCAGAAGTTCCGTGGCGGCCGGATCACCTACGCAGGAGGCAAGGCCACCATCCGGTACACCTGACCGGGGGCCGCGAGCCCGACACGACGAAGGCCCCGCCGGTGATCCGGCGGGGCCTTCGTGGTGGGTGGTACGCCAGGAGGGACTCGAACCCCCAACCCGCTGATTAAGAGTCAGCTGCTCTACCATTGAGCTACTGGCGCGCGAGGACCGATGCTACCAACTCACCCCGGTCGGGCGCGAATCGGATCGCACCGGCCCCCTCCCGTGTTACTTGACCCCCCCGGCCGTGAGACCGGCCACGATCCGCCGCTGGAAGATGAGCACGGCGACCAACAGCGGCACCGTGACGATCACACCGGCGGCCATGATGGTGCCGTACGGGGTGTCGAAGCCGGAGACGCCGGTGAACTTGGAGATGGCCACGGTGGCGGTGTTCATCTCCGTGGCCTGACCGAACGTCAGGGCGATGATGAACTCGTTCCACACCGCGATGAAGGTGATGATCGCGGTGGTGAACACACCCGGTGCGGCCAGCGGCAGGATGACCTTGCGGAACGCCTGCCCCGGGGTGCAGCCGTCCACCATGGCGGCCTGCTCGAGCTCGACCGGCAATTGCCGGAAGAACGCGGTCAGGTTCCACACGCACAGCGGCAGACCGAACGACAGGCTGGGGATGATCAGCGCCTGGTAGGTGTCCATCCACCGGAACGGGAACCAGGCGTAGCTGCCGGTGAACATCTTCAGCAGCGGGATCAGCAGCGTGATGCCGGGGAACATCGACGTGGCGATGATCACCGCGAGCACGATCCCCTTGAACCGGAACCGCAGGCGGGCCAGCGCGTACGAGGCGATGATGCCGAACACCAGGGTGAGGATCGTCGTGGTACCCGAGACGACCACCGAGTTCAGCAAGGCACGGCCGAAGTTGTTCTGGCCCGCGAACACCGCCGCGAAGTTCTCCAACGACGGCGGGTTGGGGATCAGCTGGGTGTCGCGGCCCATGCTCGGCAGCCGCAGCGACGACACGATCATCCAGTAGAACGGCAGGATGCAGTAGAGCACGATCAGCGCCATGCCGATGATGCCCACCACCAACCAGATCGTGTCCTTGGTGCTGCGCTTGGGCTTGTTGAGCCGGTTGAGCTCGTCCTGGCTGGTCCGGCGCTCGACCTCGGGCACCTCGATGCCCCCGGAGGTCTCGGTGATGGCGGTCATGCCGACGCTCCTGAGGTCACGGTGGTCCGGGTGCTGGTCCGTCGCCGTTCGGCCTTGGCCCGCTTCTTCTTCTCGCGCATCGCGTTGACCTCGGAGTCGTTGATCACGTCGGCGCCGAGGAGCCGGACGAAGAGGAACGCGATCAGCACGATGTAGAGGAACAGGATGATCGAGTACGCCGCCGCCGGGCCGTAGCGCACCTGGTTGGCTTCGAAGTAGGCGAACATGGTCAGCGTCTCCACCGAGTACTTCTGCGGCCCGATCAGCCCGAAGGGCAGG
>JBQGEH010000220.1:0-5972 GCA_052039515.1 Nakamurella sp.
GAGCCGGTCGGCCAACCGCCGCCAGCTGCGCTCCACACTCGGGGTCGAATCGGCCAGGGTCCCGTCGAGGTCGAAGAGGACGGCGTCGACGGTGATGTGCATCCTCGTAGTCTGCGGCATCGACGCGGCGCTCCCGTACCGTCACGGGCGTCGCGACCGACGTCGACGACACCCCGAGCCGCACCGACACCCCGCGTGCCGTGGCCGGCGGATGGTTCCCGCCGATGATCTTCGCACCGCCACCGGTCCCGCGCAGGCGGCAGACGAGTGGAATCAGGGGCGGCGGCCGGTGGTTGACCATGGCAGCACCGGACCCGGATCGGCGGAACCACCGCCGGCCGGCCCGGACCGGCAGAGAGGAAGGGACCGGACATGATGCGAGCAGTCTGGAACGGCGCCGTCATCGCGGAGTCACCCACGACCGTCCAGGTGGAGGGGAACCACTACTTCCCCGCCGACACCGTCCGGCGCGAGTTCGTCACCGACAGCGGCACGACGACGGTGTGCCCGTGGAAGGGCACCGCGAGCTACTACTCGCTGGTGGTCGACGGGCAGACCAATCCCGACGCGGCCTGGTACTACCCGCAGCCCAAGGACGCGGCGGCCGAAATCCGCGACCACGTGGCGTTCTGGCGCGGCGTCACCGTCGAGAGCGTGCCGGCCCGATGAGCGCGCCCGACACCCCCGTCGTGGACTTCCTGTGGCGGCCCGGCTGCGGGTTCTGCGCCAATCTGCACCGCCAGCTCACCGGGGCCGGCGTCGCCATGCGCGAGTTCAACATCTGGGAGGACGACGACGCGGCCGCCCGGGTGCGGGCTGCCGCGAACGGCAACGAGACGGTGCCGACGGTGTACGTCGGTGAGCAGTCGATGGTCAACCCGAGCCTGGAGCAGGTGCTGGCGGCGATCGGCCGTTCCTGACCGCCGACCCGGCCGCGTCCCCCTCGGGGGTGCGGCCGGCGGCCGGCCAGCCACTACCCTGACAGTGCGCCTCCGTAGCTCAGGGGATAGAGCAACGCACTCCTAACGCGTTGGTCGCAGGTTCGAATCCTGCCGGGGGCACCACGAGCACCCCGTCGTCCGGTCAGCCGACCGCCGCCCGGTCGGGCCAGCCGTGCGCCGCCCGGGACAGCTCCGTCGCCGGGACGGCCGCGCTCCAGTGCCATCCCTGACCCACCGAACAGCCGAGATCGCTCATCACGGCCGCCATCTCGGCCGTCTCGATCCCCTCGGCGACGGTCTCCAGACCGAGCGCCTCGGCGAGCTGGACGATCGAGCGGACGATCGCCCGCGAGTCCGGATCGCCGGTCACCTGCTCGGTGAACGAGCGGTCGATCTTCAGGGCGGTGACCGGCAGCCGCTTCAGATAGGCCAGCGAGCTGTACCCGGTGCCGAAGTCGTCCACGGCGATGCCGACGCCCTGCGCCTTGAGCTCACCGAGCAGCCGCACCGCCGCCGGTGCGTCGGTCATGATCGCCGACTCGGTCACCTCGAGGGTGAGATCGGTGGTCGGCCAACCGGTCTCGGTCGTCGCGGCGGCCACCGTCTCGTCCAGGCCGGGCGCGGCGAAGCTCCGGGCGGACACGTTCACGCCCAGCCGGAACGGCCCCAACCCGAACGCGGCGCGCAGGTTCACCATCTCCCGGCAGGCCCGCCGCAGCACCCAGCGGTCCAGCACCGGGGACAGGCCCATCGCGTCGGCGGCGTCGACCACCTCCAGCGGCGAGACCGGGCCGAGGTCGGCGTGCCGCCAGCGCAGCAGCGCCTCCACCCCGGTCATCCGGCCGGAGTCGATGTCCACGATCGGCTGGTAGTGCAGCTCCAGCAGGTCGTCGTCCAGGGCCTCCCGCAGGGCGTTCATCACCAGCAGCCGACGTTCCCCGCTGGACGCCAGCGTCGAGTCGAAGACCCGGATCCGGCCCCGCCCGGACGCTTTCGCCTCGTACATGGCCACGTCGGCGAACCGCAGCAGGGTGTCGGCGTCGTGCGGCGGGGACAGCGCGATGCCGATGCTCGCGTCGACGTACACCCGCGGGCCACCCAGCTCCACCGGACGGCCGAGGGCCTCCCGCAGCCGGCCCGCGATGGTGACGGCCAACGCCTCGTCGACGTCCTCGCACAGCACCGCGAACTCGTCGCCGCCGAGCCGCGCCACGGTGTCCTCGGGTCGCACCGCCTGCCGCAGCCGGCGGCCGATCTCGATCAGCAGCAGGTCGCCGGCGTCGTGTCCGCGCGAGTCGTTGACCAGCTTGAAGTGGTCCAGGTCCAGGAACATCAGCGCGATCGAACCGTGCTCCGGGCGGGGACGGTGCAGCGCCTCCTGGATGCGCTCGACCAGCAGCGAGCGGTTGGGCAGGTCGGTGAGCACGTCGTGCGCCGACCGGTGCCGCAGCACGCTCTCCGCGTGCCTGGCCTCGGTCACGTCCGACACCATCGCCAGCGACCCGAGGTCGTCGGTGTCCGGCAGCGGCAGCGGCGCCACCGAGAAGGACAGCGTGTGCCACGTGCCGTCCGGGTGCAGGTAGGGCACCTCGTAGGTCTCCGGACCGGTCGTCGACCGGCCGGCGAGCTTGCGCCGCAGCAGGTCCTCGGTCGCGGCGTCGAACAGCCGGGCCGGGGGCCGGGAGAGGAAGTCCCCGAGCGGCCGTCCCATCAGCGCGGCGAGCTTCCGGTTCACGAAGATGACCTCGCCGGCCGGGGTGAAGACGATGATGCCCTCCTGCGCCGTCTCGGCGATGGCCCGGTACCGGGCCTCGGAGCGGCGCAGCTCGTCCTTGGCCTGCACCTCGGCGGTGACCTCACGGAGGTTGAGCACCACCCCGCGGATGTCGGGATCGGCCACCGCGTTGGTCATCGACTTCTCGACCCACCGCCACGCCCCCGACCGGTCGGCGATCCGGACGGTGATCCGCTCGAAGCCCCCCGGGTCGGCCAGCACCCGCCGGACCGTCTCCCGGTAGCCGTCGACGTCGTCCGGGTGCACGAAACTCCAGCTGGCCCGGCCGATCACCTCGGCCTCGGTGTAGCCGAAGACGTCGCCCGCCGACGGCGACACGTACCGCAGGGTCATGTCCGGGTCGGCCACCAGCGCGACGTCGGACGCCCGCTGGTTCAGCGCGCGGTACAGCGCCTGCTGCCGGTCCAGCTGCTGCTCCGCGGTCGACACCCGGCTCAGGTCGCGGACGAAAGAGGCCATCGCGTAGGGAGTGTCGTCGTCGCCGTGCAGCACGGTGATGTCGACCAGCACCGGGATGGCGTGCCCGTCGCGGTGCTGCAGCAACCGCTCGAACGTCGCCGACCGCAGCTCACCGGCCTGCAACCGCACCACCGTCCGGTCGGCGGCGCCGGAGTCGGCCACGTGGGCCAGCGCCGTGCGGTTCATCTGCAGCAGCTGCTCGCGGGGATGTCCGAGCAGGGCGCAGAAGGCGTCGTTGACGGCCACGAAGCGACCGCTCATCGCCATCAGGGTCTGCGGCGTCGCCGCCTGCTCGAAGCGCGCCCGCAGGTCCTCGGCCTGCCGTTCCAGGTCCCGGCGCAGGGCGTTCTCCACCGTGAGATCCCGTACCACCGCACTGATCCCACTCAGGCGACCGTCCGCGTCGCGGATGGGGACCAGCGCCAGGTTGACGTCCACCGGAGTGCCGTCGCGGCGCCGCCGGCGCACGTCGGACGGCGGCACCGACTCCCCGGCGAGCACCCGCGCGACGGCGGCGGCCTGCGCGTCCCGCCGGTCCGGGTCGGCGAGCTCGCTCAGGTGCCGTCCGACGAGATCCGCCGGGGTCCAGCCGAAGACCTCCGCCACCCGGTCGTTGGCCCAGCCGATGATCCCGGCCATGTCGCAGGTGAGGACGGCGTCGTGGGACTGCGCGACCACACCGGCCAGCATCCGGGTACGACGGTCCGCCTCCTGCTCCGCCGACACGTCCCGGGACACCCCGATGAAGTGCCGGAAGACGCCGTCGGCGTCCCGGACGGCGCTGGCGGTCGCGGCGACCGTGAGTTCGTGACCGTCCCGGTGGCGCATCCGCCACTCGCCCCGGAAGACCCCGCCGTCGCTGAGGTCGTCGAGTACGTCGAGGCCGGCCTGCCGGTCGTCGGCCGGGACGAGCAGTTGCGACATCCGCCGGCCGTGGGCCTCGGCCGCCGACCATCCGTACAGCGCCGTGGCGGCGGCGTTCCAGTACACGATGCGCTCGTCCGCGCCGGCGATGATCACGGCTTCGGCCACGCTGTCCAGCGCGCGGACCGCGAGGTCCGGCGGCGGCGCCGGCGGGCGGTCGGCCGACTGCGCCATCGCATCCGTCCCCTCGTCCGGCTGGGCAGTGTCCGCTGAGCCTATCGTCGCTGCGCGAAACGTCTCCCGCGATCGGAGTATCCGGTATCGACGGCCGGTGCGTCCGGTGTCACGTCGTCGACGGCGGGACGGGCCGGAGCCGCGCTCTACGCTGCGGGTCATGTCCAGGATCGCGGTGGCCGGCCGCCGGTTGCGCACGAACTGGGTCCCGCTCGTGGAGTCGGTGGTCGCCGCCACCGTGGCCTGGATCGTCGCCACCGTCGTGGTCGGCCACAGCGCCCCGTTCTTCGCGCCGGCCGCGGCGATCATCGTGCTCGGGCAGGCCCGCGGGGTGCGGGTCCGCAAGACCGTGGAGATCCTCGTCGCGGTCGCCGGCGGGGTGCTGCTGGCCGACATCGTCGCCCAACTGCTCGGCGAGAACACGACGCTGACGATCTTCGTGCTCATCGTGCTGACCATGACGATCACCACCGCGATCGGGGCGAACGGGGTGGCGGTCGTGCAGGCCGCGGTGTCGGCGCTCTACGTGGCGGTGATCGCACCACCCACCCAGACGCTCGTGCCGGTGCGCTTCATCGACGCCATCGTCGGCGGTGTGGTCGCCGTCGTGGTCAACCAGCTGGCCGTCGCCCACGATCCGCTGTCCGGGCTGGTCCGGGAGATGCGGTCCATCACCGAGCGGATCTGCGACGTCATCGACCGCACCGCCGCCGCCGTCGAGCACCACGACGAGGCCCGGGCCAGGGACGCGCTGGACCGGGCCCGGCAGGTCGACAGCGCGGTGGAGTCGTTGCGCACCGAGGTGGCCGCCACCGACGAGGTGCTGCGGCTGGACGTCTGGCGCCGGCAGCACCGGGCGGGGGTGCGCACCATCGACACCTCCACCCGGCAGATCGACTACGCGGTGCGCGGAGTGCGGGTGCTGGCCCGCGCGTCGCTCACGCTCACCCGGTGGCCCACCCCGGTCGGCACCGACCTCGGGGCGGCCCTGCGGCACCTGGCCGCGGCCGTCGGCTACACCGGCGAGGCGTTGGCCGCGGAGATCCTGCGTGACGCGGACACTGCGGCCGAGTGCGGCCGCCGCACCGAGCAGGCCGCGGGCGCCGCCATCGCCGCCGCGCGGCCGCTGCTGTGGGGCGATCAGCCGTTGCCGGTGGTGATGATCGTCGGGCAGCTGCGCTCGATCACCATCGATCTGCTGCGCGGGGTGGGGGCCGACGACGCCACCGTGCTGGCCCGGGTCGACCACGCACTGGGTTTCCCGAAGGGCTGACGTCTACCCGGCTCCCGAGAGGGGTACCGATCGGCTGAGGTGGACGGCCGACCGGTCGTCGATCCGGCCGGGGAGCGTCCCCGGACCGACCCGGAGGGGGCATGTCATGGCCGACGAGAAGACCGGCGCCGCCAAGGTCGCGGAGCTCGCGAAGGACATCCGCACCGCGATGCTGACGACGATGGACGCCGAGGGGCACCACATCAGCCGCCCGATGGCCCAGCAGGAGGTCGAGTTCGACGGCGATCTGTGGTTCTTCGCCGCCCGCGACTCCCGCAAGGTCGCCCACATCCAGGCGAACCCCGAGGTGGGGGTGACGCTGAGCTCCAGCGACACCTGGATCTCCATCGAGGGTTCGGCCGTCGTGGTGGACGACCTGGCCAAGAAGAAGGAGCTGTGGAACGGC
>JBQGEH010000221.1:0-2288 GCA_052039515.1 Nakamurella sp.
GTCGGGCATGTGCACGTCCAGCAGCACCACGTCCGGGCGTTCGGCGGTGATCCGGGCGACCGCCTCGGCGACGGTCCCGGCCTCGCCGACCACGGCGATCCGGTCGTCGGCCAGCCCCGCCAGCTCGGCCTTCACCCCGGCCCGGTCGGAGAACGCGTCCAGCACGAAGCCGGCCAGCCGTGGGGAGAACACCGCGTCGCCACCGGCCACCCGGACGACGGCGTCGGCGAGCTCGGTCGCCGAGATGGTCTTCGTGACGTAGCCCCGGGCGCCGGCGCGGATGACGTTGATGACGTCCTCCGCGGCGTCGGACACCGACAACGCCAGGAACACCGCGTCCGGGTGGCGGGCGTGCACCTGCTGCAGCACCGCGCGGCCGCCGCCGTCGGGCATGTGCACGTCCAGCAGGACCACGTCCGGGCGTTCGGCGCTGATCCGGGCGACCGCCTCGGCGACCGTCCCGGCCTCGCCGACGACGGCGTTCCGGTCGTCGGCGCGGCCGGCGAGCTCGGCCTTGACCCCGGCCCGGAACAGCGCGTGGTCGTCGACCAGGCAGACGGTGACGGGGGTGCTACTCGGGGACTGACCTGCCTCGGTGGGGGAACGGGACCGTGATCGGCGGCTTCGGACGCTACCGGCTCCACTGCGCGCCGGGTGATCGGCATGGACAGCTCGACCTCGGTGCCCTCGCCGGGCGTGGAGCGGACCACCGCGCGTCCGTGGTGGCGGTCCATCCGGCCGTGGATCGACTCCGCCAGGCCCCGTCGGTCGGCGCCGCCCCGCGCTGGCTCGAAACCGACCCCGCGGTCCCGTACGAAGACGGTGACCGCGTCGTCCTCGACCTCGGCGTACAGGCTGATGTCGGGGTTGCCGGCGTGCTTGGCCGCGTTGACCATCGCCTCCCGGCTGGCGGCGACCAGCGCGTGCATGTCCGATCCCGCCCCGCCCATCGCGGTGTCGCCGACGACGACCGGGGTCACCTTGACCGCGTAGGTGTCCTCGACCTCGCCCGCGGCGGCGGTGAGGGCGGCCGCGACGGTGGCGGTGGACTCCTCCTCGGCGACGGCACCGGTGGCGTACCCGGCGGGCCCGTACAGCCAGGCGCGCAGCTCGCGCTCCTGGGAGCGGGACAGCCGCAGCACCTCACGCGGGTCGCCGGCCTGCCGCTGGATGAGCGCGAGCGTCTGCAGCACCGAATCGTGCAGGTGGGCGGCGATCTCGGCGCGTTCCTGGGCGACGACGACCTCGCGGCGTTCGGCGCCGAGGTCGCGGACCAGCCGGATCCACCACGGGATGGCGATGACGGCCACCCCGACCAGGGTCAGCACCACCGCGACCAGCGCACCACCGGTCGCGCCGACGTCGAACTGGCCGAGGGCGAAGACGGCCAGCCCGCCGATGACCAGCGTCGCCCCACCGATCAACCGCCACACCCCACTGCGGGACTCGCCGACGACACCGGCGGCCGACCGGCGCCACCGCTGCCGCTGCGCGTCGTCGGCCTCCCGCCAGATGAACGCGGCGCCCACCGACGCCAGCCCCAGCGGCCCGACGATCCACCCGACGCTCTCCCCCAGCCCGAAGGCCGTGCCGAGAACGGCCAGCGCCGCCCCGACGGCGGCGATGCCGATGGCCTGCCGGCGTTCGGTGGAGCTGGGCCGGGACGGCTCGGCGGCGCGGCTCTGCGGGACGAAGATCCACAGCAGCGCGTACGCGAGCACCCCCACCCCGGACAGCAGCGCCAGCACCGCGAACGTCAGCCGGACCCAGAGCACCTTGACGTGCAGGTGATCGGCGATGCCCACGGCGACGCCGCCGATGATGCGGCCACCGGTGGGCCGGACGAGTTTGGCGATCGGGTCGCCGTGACGGTCGGTGCCGACGGCCCGGAACGGCAGCGACGCGCCGGGGACGGCCACCGGGCCGGGCGCGGGGGACGCGCCGAGCAGGCCGTCGACGGCGTCCGGGCCCGGTCCGGCGGTCGCCGTCGGTGGTCGCGGCGCGCTCGGCGGCGCCACGGGGGCAGGCTCACGCCGGGGATCGGTCACCCTGTCATGGTGGCAGCCCGCGGGGTCCGGTGGCATCGGGGAGCACCCTGGTCGCCGGATTCAGGGTCGTCCCCGATGGTGCCGGCGGCGTGCGGCGGCCAGGCTCGGACCATGACAGAGACCGGGTTCCACCCCCACACCGAGCACCGCGGCGACTGGTGGTCGCGGCGGCCCCGTCGCTCCCGCTCCGACTCCAAGGTCGCCGGCGTGGCGGGCGGCCTCGCCCACCACCTCGGCGTC
>JBQGEH010000222.1:0-1638 GCA_052039515.1 Nakamurella sp.
CCCGGCGTCCGGCGCCGTACGGGGCATCCCGTACCCGGCGGTGCTGTCCGCGGCCGCCGGACTGACCCTGTGGCTGGACGGCACCGAGACGAACACGCTGGTCGCCGGAGCCGGCTGCACCGGCACCGCGGCCACCACCACCGTCGGCTGCTGGCGCGACAAGAGCGGCGCCAACCAGAACTTCTCGCAGCCCACGGCGGCCGCGCAGCCCAGCGTCGGCACCTGGAACGGGCTACCCGCGGTGAACTTCACCGACTCCGGTGACGTGCTGAACTCCGCCACCGCCACTGGCGTCTACCAGACGGTGTTCGTCGCGGCGAACGCGCGCACCTCCGGGTCCGCGGCCCAGGGGGTGGACCTGGTCGGGCAGGCCGGCGTCGACTACACCGTGCGGCTGGGGACGGCCGGCGAGCGGGCCGCACCCAATCAGAACGACTGGGCCTACGGCACCACCGGGCCGCTGAACTGGATCAACGGAGCGCAGGGGGTGAAGGGCGCCCCGCCCGGGGCGATGATCACCTCCGACCAGTCGACCGCCCCGAAGAGCTTCGCCGCCAGCGTGTCCAACACCTTCCTCAACCGGGGGGTGGTCGGCCAGATCGGCGACGTCATCACCTTCAACCGGGCGCTCACCACGGTGGAGCGGCGCTCGATAGAGGAGTACCTGGCCCGCAAGTGGGGCGTGCTCATCACCCCGTCGGCGCCCACCGTGACCGCGGCGGCGCCGGGCAACAACGGCAACGGCGTGAACAACGCGACCGGCACCGTGAGCTGGACCGCGCCCGCCTGGAACGGCGGCTCACCGGTCACCGGCTACACCGTCACCGCGGCACCCGGCGGCCAGACCTGCACCACCACCGGAGCGACGACGTGCACGGTCACCGGGTTGACCCGCAACACCTCGTACACCTTCACCGTCACGGCGACCAACGCCGTCGGCGTCGGCCCGGCGTCCGCACCGTCCGCGGCGGTGGTCCCGTGACGACGACCCTGCGGGCCCGGTGGGACCGGTGGCGCCGCTCCGTCGACGGCGGGGCCGACCGGGGCACCACGCTGCTCGAGCTGACCGTCGGGATGGCCCTGCTCGCGGTGTTCATGGTGCTGTTCACCGGCGCGATGGTCTCGATGTTCTCCGCCGTCCGGACGACCCAGACCGTCACCACCACCGCCGCCCAGGTCAACACCGCGTTCACCACCCTGGACGAGACCATCCGGCCGGCCGCCTACATCAGCACCCCGGGGACGTCGGCCACCTCGGGCAACTGGTACGTCGAGCTGCGCTACACCTACAGCGGCAGCGAGACCTGCACCCAGCTGCGGGTCGACAAGGCCAGCCAGCAGCTGCAGTCCCGGTCGTGGGCCGTCACCGCCGCGGGCGCCGGGGCGGCGGGGGCGTGGAAGCCCATCGCCTCCCGCATCGCCAACGGCGCCGCCACCGCGGGCACCCGGTCGCAGCCGTTCGTCCTCGCCGCCACCACTGGATCGCGCCAGTCGCAGCAGCTCACCGTCACACTGGTGCCGCCGGGCGGTCCCGGCACCAGCTCCGACACCGCGGGCAGCCAGTTCAGCGTCACCGCGCTGAACAGCACCCTGCCGGTCCCGACCGGATCCATCTGCCAGCAACAGGGGCGGCCATGA
>JBQGEH010000223.1:0-4264 GCA_052039515.1 Nakamurella sp.
ATGCCGCCGAGCTGACGGCAGGTCGACATCACCGCGGAGGCGCCCCCGCGACGGTCCGCCGGGACGTCGCCCATCGCCGCCGTCGACAGCGGCGACATGAGCAGACCGATGCCGACACCGGCGAAGACCATGCCGACGCAGACGATCCACAGGGTGTCGACGGCGAAACCGGCGGCCACGACGGCCAATCCGACCGCCTCCGACGCGCAACCGCCGATGCCGATCCGGCGTGGACCGAGCCGCGCGTAGCGACCGGCGACCCAGCGGGTGGCGAGCAACAGCGGCACCACCAGCGGGAGCAGGGCCAGGCCGCTGGCGGCCGGCGCGAGATCCAGCGACTCCTGCAGGGCCACGGCACCGTAGACGGTGGCGGCGGTGGTCACCACGCCGACCGCACCCAGCGCCAGCGTGGCGCCGGCGAAGGTCCGGCCGGTGAACAACCGGAGGTCGACCAGACCGTCGGGCATCCGCCAGGCGCGGACCGCGAACACCGCGAGGAGGGCGGTCGAGGCGACGGCGCACAGCCACGTGAGCGGTGACGACCAGCCCCACACCGGGGCCTGCAGCAACGACAGCACCAGGCCGGACAGCCCCGGCACCAGCAGACACAGCCCGGTCAGGTCCCACCGCCGGACCGGCACCGACGGCACCTCGGGGCGGCAGAACAGCACCAGCGCCACCCCGGCCAGCCCCACCGGCACGTTGACCAGGAAGCCCCACCGCCAGCTCCCGAACTCCGCGCACAGACCGCCGATCGCCGGCCCGACCGTCGAGAACGCCTGCCCGACGCCCATGTACACCGCCATCGCGCCGGGCAACGCCGGGCCTTCGTACACCGCGGTCAGAATCGACATCGTCGCCGGCATGAGCACCGCCGCCGCCGCGCCGGCGACCCCGCGGCCCACCAGCAACCCGACCGCACCGTCGGCGGTGGCGATGCCGACGGACGCCGCGGTGAAGGTGGCCATCCCGGCCACGAACATCCGCACCGGGCCGACGGCGTCGGCCAGCCTGCCGCCCAGGGGCAGCATCACGGCCAGGGCCAACAGGTAGCTGGAGACCACCCACGCCCGGGTGACGGTGGACAGACCGAGCTCCCGGTCCATCGTCGGCAGCATCACGCCGACGATGCTCGAGTCGAGCACCAGCAGGATCATCGTCGCGGTGAGGGCCGACAGCACCAGGGTCGGCCGGCGACCGGTCGTCGTCCCGCTCATGCCCCCACCCCCGAGATCCGTCCGCGCCCCCATGATGGGGGCCGCGGTGTGAGACGCCGACATCGGTCCCGGAACGGGGACCGCGGACGGCCCGGGTGGTCGGGTCAGGCGTTCGGGTCGGTGATGTCGATCGTGGCGACGGCGTGGTCGAGGTGGGTGATCGAGGCGGTGACCCCGACCTCGTTCTCGTTCGTGACGTTCGTCCAGGTGTAGTTCCAGATCGGGGTGGACATGACCACACCGTCGAACTGGACGAAGTCGCCGTTCGGCAGGGTGTAGGTCAGGTCGATCTCGTCGGTGGCGTTGACGTGCGGGCTGTCGTTGTAGCTGCTGACCGTCTCGGTGGCGCCCTTGGGCAGGTTCACCGGCCGCTTCTGCCAGTGGCCGAAGTCGTTGGTGGCGGAGTACAGCGTGAGGTCCTGGCCGCTGTTGTTGGTGATGTTCTCGGTCAGCGCCCAGGTGCCCTGGTAGTCCGACGGGGACGCACCGGCCGACACCGCGGCCGGTGTGCCGGCCGGGATCGGTGCGGCGTCGGCGAGTCCGGCGCCGGCCAGGGCGACGGCTCCGGCCAGTCCGAGACCGGCGACGACGCGGGTGACGGTGCGGGACAGGGTGTTCATGGTGGACCTCCGGGGGGTGGTCCCGGTGGCTCCGGGGCGATGTCCTCAGCCTGCCGCCCGCGGGTCCGGCGACCCGTCGACCGGACGGGCCTTCCCGGGACGACACCGGTGTCCACCGATCGGCGGACACAGCCCGGGTGCAGGTTCGGACTGTCGGTCCCGGCGTCATCGCAGGTTCGCCCGCAGCCAACCGACGACGACCGGCAGCAGCTCGTCGAGACGGTTCATGGCGCAATGGGTTCCGCCGGGGATCAGCCGGACCGTCGTGTCCGACCGTCCCCGCCACAGGTCCAGATCGGCGGGCGGCACGTGGACGTCGTCGTCACCGTTGACCGCCAGGGTCGGACAGTTCCGATCCCCCGCCACCAGGTCGTCGAGCGCGAGAGTCGCGGCGTGGGTGAGGAACTCCGTGTCGGTGGGGGGCGCGGTGAAGCCGAGGGCATTGCCCACGATGCCGCCCATGCCGAACGTCAGTCGCCGGAAGTGCTCCGGCCCGAACGACGCGCTGCTCACGGGACCGCCGATGACGACGGCCGCGTCGACGGCCGAGGTGAGCGACGAATGGGCGGCGAACCAACCACCGAAGCTGATGCCGAGGTGGCCGACCCGCCCGCCGGTCAACGTCCGGGCGTAGTCGATCAGACCGTCGACGACGTCGGTGGAGGTCCGGGTCAGCGGCACGCCGGTCAGCTCGCCGGTGCCGGGGTGGTCGAAGGCGACGACCCGGACGCCGGCTCCGAGGACCAGCGCGACCCAGACGGCGTGCAGGTCCGTCTTCCAGGTGTCCACCCCGCCGCTGGCCAGCAGGACGGGGGTATCGCCGGTCGCGTGCGGTGACGCCAGGACGTGGACCGGCACCTCCACGACCTGCCCCCGGTGGTGGGAGGTGACGATGCGGCGGTCGAGCGTGACGGGGAAGCCGTCGGCGGACGCCAGGTACTGCTCGATCTGGTGCCGCATCGCCGTCGCCTTCGACGCGTCGGCCAGGACCGGGTAGCGCGCCGCGCCGTAGCTCAGCGACGCGAGCCACGGCTCGCCCGCGGCGGCATGGCGGTCGCCGATACGGCTCCATTCGTGGCACCAGCCGCCGGGCCGGTCGGCCCACATGTCGGTGATCGCGCCGGCCGCCTCCCGGAGATCGGAACCCGGAATGCCGAAAGCCGCGAACTGAGCTCCCCGTTCGGCGAAGGCCGCCGCCGGTTCGAGGGGGAAGGTGTAACTCACGAGGGCCTCCATGGGACGTCGGACGCGGTAGCGGTGAACTCCACCGTGCTCGTGTCGGGGCCGTCGCGGAACGGCCGGAAGACCAGGGCGGCTATGTTCTGCGGACATGGCGTTCGAACTCGCCCACTGGCGACTGTTCCTGGCCGTCGCCGACCACGGAAGCCTGGTCAAGGCGGCCGAGGTCCTGCACACCGACCAGCCGGCACTGAGCCGGTCCCTGCGGCGGTTCGAGCGCCTCCTCGGAGGGCCATTGTTCCTGCGGTCCAGCCGGGGACTCACCCTGACCGACCTCGGCCGCGACCTCCTGGCGCCGGCCCGCGCACTGGTCGAGGCCGCCCGGGCGTTGGAGGCGCTGGCCCACTCCGCGGTCCGCAGGTCGGGAGGGATCCTGAGAGTCGGTGCGGTGGACCTGTTCCCGATCAACGCGGCCATCGCACAGGCCGGACGGGAGTGCGCTGCCGACGACCGTCCGACGTCGGTCGAGGTGCTGAGCCTGCCGTGGCTCGCCCACCCCCGCGCCCTGCTGGACCGGGTGATCGATGTCGGCTTCGACCTGGTGGTGGACGGTCAGCTGCTCGATCCGGCGGTGCTGCGGAGCCGGACACTGTGGCCGGAGACCCAGGCGTTCGCGGTGATGTCGGACCAGCATCCGCTGGCCGATGCCGACCCGATCGGTCTCGGTGACCTCGCGGAGCTGCCGCTGCATCTACCGTACCGGACGGTGAGCCCGGCGATCCACGACCTGATCCTCGACGAACTCGCCCGCGCCGGTGTCCGGGCGCCGCTGCGCGCGCAACCCGTCGACACCATGGCGGCGGTGATCGCGCAGATCGTCGCCGGCCACGGCTGGCTCTTCAGCGCCGGGACCCTGGGGCGGCACGTGCCCCCCGGACTCGTCGCCAAGCCTGTCGTCACCTCCCCGCGACACCAGGTGCACTGCGCGGTCGTCTGGCACGTCGATGCCGACCCGACGCACGTCGGCTCCTTCGTGCGGCACCTGAGTGCGGCGCTGGACGCGGGCCGTCCGGTCGCCCCCTCCCTCCGCCGCCGCCGGGTGACCCTCTATGCCACCGAACGGCGCTCGGCCGGGGTCCGGCGCCCCCGTTGTGGGCAGAACCCCGGTGAGCGTGGCACCGCGGCTGCGCCGTCCGACGCCCTGGAGGTATCCGTGTCCGATCACACCCTGAGCCGGAGCATGCACGA
>JBQGEH010000224.1:0-4074 GCA_052039515.1 Nakamurella sp.
CGGCATGGACGTCGCCCGGATGAACTTCAGCCACGGCGACCACGCCGACCACGAGGTGGTCTACCACCGGGTCCGGGACGCCTCCAACGCCAGCGGCCGCGCGGTGGGCGTCCTCGCCGACCTGCAGGGCCCCAAGATCCGGCTCGGCCGGTTCGCCGACGGCCCGGTGCTGTGGGCCAACGGTGAGCAGGTCACCATCACCGTCGACGACGGCGTCGGCGACCACGACCGCGTCTCCACCACCTACAAGGGCCTGGCCACCGACGCCCGCCCGGGTGACCGGCTGCTCATCGACGACGGCAAGGTCGGTCTCGTCGTGCACGACGTGCAGGGCAACGACGTGGTCTGCACCGTGGTCGAGGGCGGCGAGGTCAGCAACAACAAGGGCATCTCGCTGCCCGGCATGAACGTCTCGGTGCCGGCACTGTCGGAGAAGGACATCGACGACCTGAAGTTCGCGCTGAGCCTGGGCGTGGACTTCATCGCGCTGTCGTTCGTCCGCTCGGCCGCCGACATCGACCTGGTGCACGCGGTGATGGACGAGGTCGGCGCGGTCCGCGTCCCGGTCATCGCCAAGCTCGAGAAGCCGGAAGCGGTCGCCAATCTCGAGGCCATCGTGCTCGCCTTCGACGGCGTCATGGTCGCCCGCGGTGACCTCGGTGTCGAGCTCCCGCTGGAGCAGGTGCCGCTGGTCCAGAAGCGCATCGTCACCATCGCGCGTGAGAACGCCAAGCCCGTCATCGTCGCGACCCAGATGCTCGACTCGATGATCGACCACTCCCGGCCGACCCGCGCCGAGGCCTCCGACGTCGCCAACGCCGTCCTCGACGGCGCCGACGCGGTGATGCTCTCCGGCGAGACCTCCGTCGGCAAGTACCCGTTCATCACGGTCAAGACGATGGCCCGCATCATCCAGGCCGTCGAGGCCGAGTCGGTCGAGGCGCCGCAGCTCAAGCACGTGCCCAAGACCCGTCGCGGCGTCATCTCCTACGCCGCCCGCGACATCGGCGAGCGGCTGGAGGCCAAGGCGCTGGTCGCGTTCACCAAGTCCGGCGACACCATCAAGCGGCTCGCCCGGCTGCACACCGAGCTGCCGCTGCTGGCGTTCACCGCCGAGCCCGCGACCCGTTCCCAGCTCGCGCTGACCTGGGGTGTGGAGACGTTCCTGGTGCCGCCGGTGGAGACCACCGACGAGATGATCAACCTGGTCGACGCCGAGCTGAGCAAGATGGCCGCCTTCAGCAAGGGTGACCTGGTCGTCGTCGTGGCCGGCTCCCCGCCGAACACCTCCGGCTCGACCAACCTGATCCGGGTGCACCGGATCGGCGAGGCGGACTTCGACTGATGACCGACGGCCCCGACCGTCCGGCGACCGGACCGGTCGGCGGCCCGGAGCGCGACACCGACGGCGTCCCCCGCGGGCAGGCCGTGCTCGACGCGCTGGTCCGGCTGCTCACCCTCGAGCAGACCGGGCCGGCGTCGTTCCGCGGTTACTCGCCGCCCGGCTCCGGCCGGGCCCGGGTGTTCGGCGGGCAGGTCGCGAGCCAGGCGCTCGTCGCCGCGGCCCGCACCGGGCCCGCCGACCGGCAGGTGCACTCGCTGCACGCCTACTTCCTGCGCCCCGGGGCGTCGGAGATCCCCATCGACTACGAGGTCGACCGGCTGCGGGACGGCACCTCGTTCACCACCCGCCGGGTGCTCGCGCAGCAGAACGGCCAGACCACGTTCGCGATGTCGGCGTCGTTTCAGATCGACGAGCCCGGCCTGGACCACACCGAGACCATCCCGGACGTCCCGGACCCGGAATCGCTGCCGACCCTGGCCGAGCGGGTCGCCGGCGTCGAACCGGCGCTGGCCGGGTGGCGCCGCGGACCGCGTGCCTTCGACGTCCGCTACGTCACCCCGCCGCCGTGGATCGCGCAGGCCGCCGCCCCCGGCGAGGAGGCGCACAGCAGGATCTGGTTCAAGGCCGACGGCACCCTGCCCGACGACCCGGTGCTGCAGGTGTGTCTGCTGGCGTACCTGTCGGACGTGGTGCTGCTGGACGGGGTGCTCGCCCAGCACGGCCTCACCTACGGCACGTCGTCGGTGCAGCTCGCGTCGCTGGACCACGCCATGTGGTTCCACCGCCCGTTCCGGGCCGACGAGTGGCTGCTCTACGACGTCAGCTCGCCCAGCACGTCCGGCGGGCGCGGGTTGGGGATCGGCAAGTTCTTCGACCGTGGCGGCGACCTGGTCGCCACCGTCGTCCAGGAAGGCCTGATGCGGCTGCGCTGAGCGCCGGGCCGGCTCAGGCGAGCTCGCCGAGCTGCGCCAGCAGGGCGTCGACGTGCTCGGGCGCGGTACTCGGTGTGCCCACCGCCATCCGGATCACCGGCCGTCCCTGCACGGTGGTGTGGGACAGGTACGCGCGGCCGCTGTCGTTCACCCGCCGCATGAGATCCATGGTGGCGGTACCGTTCTCGTCGTCGGCGAGGCGGAAGCACACCAGCGACAGCGTCTGGTGGGTGACGATGAACCGGGGGTCGACCCGGAGCCCGGCCGCGAACCGGTCGGCCAGCGCGACCCCGTCGCGGATGTGCGCGGCGAGCCCGTCGGCGCCGTAGTGCCGCAGGACCGCCCACAGCTTCAGCGCGCGGAACCGGCGGCCCAGCTGGATGTGCCAGTCCCGGTAGTCGATGACCGCGCCGGCGTCGGACTCCGCGGTCCGCAGGTACTCCGGGTTCTCGGCCAACGCGGTGGACAGTCCGGTCCGGTCGGCGACGTAGAAGGCGTCGCAGTCGAAGTTGGTGAGCAGCCACTTGTGCGGATTGGTCGCGTAGGAGTCGGCGAGTTCGAGCCCGGCGTTGAGCAGCGGCCGGAACTCCGGCGCCACCGCGGCCACCCCGGCCCACGCCGCGTCCACGTGCAGCCAGGCGTCGAACCGCCGGGCCAGCGCGGCGAGGGCGGCGGTGTCGTCGATCGCCCCGGTGCCGGTGGTGCCGACCGCGGCGACGATCAGCGCGGGCCGGCGACCGGCGGCCACGTCCTCGGTCAGCGCCTGCTCCAGGGCGGCGACGTCCAGCGGCCCACCGGGCACGGTGGTGGGGATCCGGCGCAGCTGGTCGGACCCGACGCCGGCGACGGTGACCGCCTTGGACACCGACGAGTGCGCCTCCGCCGACGCGTACACCGTGTACGGCCGGTCGAAGCCGCGCCGCCGGATGCCGCCGTCGCTGGCCCGGTGCAGCGCCGCGACCAGTGCGGTGAGCACCGCGCTGCTGGCGGTGTCCTGGATGACGCCGCCGCCCGGCCCGGTCGAGCGGAACCGCGCCGGCAGGTCGAGCAGCTCGGCGAGCCAGTCCAGCACCCGGGTCTCGACCTCGGTGGCGGCCGGGCTGGTCGCCCAGACCATGCCCTGCACCCCGAGTCCCGACGCCAGCAGGTCCCCGAGGATCGCCGGACCGGAGGCGTTGGCCGGGAAGTAGGCGAAGAAGGACGGATGCTGCCAGTGGGTGAGCCCCGGCATCAACCGGTCGAGGTCGGCCAGCATCGCGGTGAACGGCTCGCCACCGGGCGGGGGAGTGTCGGGCAGCAGCCCGGCGATCTCGCCGGGCCGCACCGAGGAGCGGACCGGCAGATCGGCGACCCTGTCCTGGTAGTCGGCGATCCAGTCGATGGCGGCGTGGCCCTGACGGCGGAACTCGTCGGGCGTCCAGTGGGGTGCGGGCACGCGGTGCAGGGTAGTCCGCGGAGCGGCGGCGGGACCGTCCGGTCTTGACGGCGGCCGGACGAGGTCCTACCACAGACGGATGAGACTGCAGATCGTGCTGGACTGCGCCGAACCGCACCCGCTCGCCGACTTCTGGGCGGCGGCCCTGCACTACGAGGTCGAGGACCACACCGCGATCGTCGACGGGCTGCTGGCGGCGGGCCGGGTCGCCCCGGAGGAGACCACGACCACCCGGGCCGGCCGCGGCTTCCGCGATCTGGCCGCCTGCCGGGACCCCGCCGGCGTCGGTCCGCGGCTGCTGCTGCAGCGCGTGCCGGAGGCCTCGCCCGGCAAGCTGCGCCAGCACCTGGATCTGCAGGTCG
>JBQGEH010000225.1:0-1663 GCA_052039515.1 Nakamurella sp.
ACCGCGGGAGTCTGCGGGAACGACCCGATGGTGGTGGTCGGCAGCGGCGGTAGCGGCCATCGCCCGGCCTGCGCGGTCCGCCGGAGCGCGGGGTCCGGCCGACGGAACGCGGCGGGGGCCAACGCCGCCACCCGTGCCCGCACCTGCGGACGGTGCACCCGGGACGCGGCGCGCCGGTCGGTGACCGCGTCGCGGGCCGCGTCCAGCACCGCTCGGGCGCCGCGGCGCGCGGCGTGCCGAGCGCCCACCTCGGCGACCTTCTCGTCGGCGAAGGCGAGCCACGACCGCAGCTGCGGGTCGAGACCCGTCTCGGCGTCGAGGGAGTACGGCACGTGCAGCAGGGAGCACGAGGTGGACACCGCCACCGGTCCACCGGTGGCGGCGGCGACCGCGGCGAGCCGGTCCAGCGCGCGGTCCGGGTCGGTGCGCCAGACGTTGCGGCCGTCCACCACACCGGCGACGACCAGCCGCCCGGCCCAGTCCGGACCCGGGTCCGGTACCGCACCACTCACGAGATCGACCGCCACGCCGTCGATGTCGGTGCCGAGCAGGTCGGGCAGCACCTCCCCGGCGTCACCGAAGTACGTCGCGACCAGCAGCGCCGGTCGGTCGGTGACGGCGCCGAGCGTCCGGTAGGCCCGGCGGACGGCGTCCCGCGCGGCGTCGTCCAGATCCAGGGTCAGCGCCGGCTCGTCGAACTGCACCCAGGTCACGCCGGCCGCGGCCAGGGCCGCCACCAGCGCGACGTACACCGGCAGCAGGTCGTCGAGCCGGCCGAGCGGATCGGCGGTCCCGCCGGGGGGCGCCTTCGCCAGCAGCAGGAAGCTCACCGGTCCGACGACGACCGGCCGCGCCGGGACGCCCTCGGACAGCGCTGTCCGCACCTCGGCCAGCAGCGCCGCCGGATGCAGCGAGAAGGTCGTCCCCGCATTGATCTCGGGCACCAGGTAGTGGTAGTTCGTGTCGAACCACTTGGTCATCTCGAGCGGGGCCACGGCGGCGGTCCCGCGGGCCATCGCGAACGACCGGTCGAGGTCGTCGGGGATGCCCGCGAACCGGTCGGGGACGGCGCCGACCAGCACGGCGGTGTCCAGGACGTGGTCGTACAACGGGGTGCCCACGGGCACCGAGTCGAGACCGGCGGCGACCATCGCGGAGCGGTCGGCGCGGGCCAGACCCGCGGCCACGGCGAGGAGCTCGGCGCGGTCGACGGTGCCGGCCCAGTACCGCTCGAGGGCGTGCTTGAGCTCGCGGTGCGGTCCGATGCGGGGGCGTCCCAGCACGGTGCGGGCGAACGGGACGGGGGATCCAGAGGCGGTCATGGCGTCTTCCGGGTACGGCCGACGACCGGCCGACCCGCGGGCGCGGGACGGTCGGGGACGGGCTGCGGTGGGACCGGGGACGGCGTCCCCGGCGCGCATGGCAGGGCACGGCCGGGCGGCGGACCCACCGGGAGGGTGTCCCGGGCCGTCGGTCGGCCGGGGATCTCCCGACACGGAGGACGGCGGTCGCCAGCCCGGACCGCTGCGGGGCAGGCCGGGGACGAACCGCCGGCGCACTCTCGCCACTCCGACCCGCCTCTGCGGACGCCGGGACAGCTTCGACACCACCGCGCACCGGAGTGTGGCGGGGTGAACCACGAGCACCGGGATCATAACCACAC
>JBQGEH010000226.1:0-1742 GCA_052039515.1 Nakamurella sp.
CCGTATCGGCAGCGGCCGACGCTCCGACCCACCCGGGACGAGGCGTCGGCCTTCTGGTCTCAGGCCGCGGACGGCAGTTCGTCCTCGACCTTGCGGGGCCGCACCGCCGCCAGGCCGGCCACGATCTGCAGGACCACCACCGCGCACATCGCCAGCAGCGGGATCGTCCAGTCGCCGCTCAGGTCGAACAGCAACCCGACCCCGATGGGGCCAACCGAGGCGATCAGGTACCCGACGCACTGGGTGAACGCCGACAGGGACGTGGTCGCCAACCCGGTGCGGGCCCGCAGCGCGATCAGGGTCAGGGCCATCGGGAACGTCCCGGTGCCGACCCCGATGAGCGCCGCCCACAACCACACCGGATCCGTCGGCGACAGGATCAACCCGGCGAAGGCAGCCAGATAGCAGGACGACAAGCCCAGCACCAGCAGCTGCGGACGACTGGCCCGGCCCAACAACGGCGGCACCAACGCCGCGAACGGGATGCCCACCGCGATGGCGATCGACACCTGCGCAGCCGCCACCACGTCGGGCAGACCCGCCCCCACCAGGATCTGGGTCAGCCAGCCGAACACCACGTAGGCGACCATCGACTGGCAGGCGAAATAGACGGCCAACGCCCAGGCGACCCGGGTCCGGGCCAGCTGACGCAGCGGTATCCGCCGACCGGCCGGCGCCCCCGCGGCTATAGCCGCTGGTCCCCGATCGGCCCGCAGCATCGCCAGCCACGGCACCAGGGCGACGACCGCGGTCACCGTCCACAGCCCCAGCCCGACCTGCCAGTCACCCCCCAACGCCCGCTCCACCGGGATGGTCAGCCCGGCAGCCGCCGCACCGCCCACCGTCAGCAGGGTCGTGTAGGCGGCGGTCAGCAGCGGGATGCGATCGGGGAAGTGCGCCCGCACCAGCCCGGGCATGAGGACGTTGGCCACCGCGATCCCGGCCCGCGCGAGGAGGGAGCCCGCGAACAGGGCCGGCACGCCGGGCAGGAGGGCGCGGGCGATCTGCCCCACCACCAGCGCCGCCAGCGCGACGACCACCGTGCGGTGGGCACCGAACCGCGCGGCCAACGCCGGGGCGGCCAGCCCGGTGACCGCGAAAGCCAGCGTGGGCAGCGAGAGCAGCAGGCCCGTCGTCCCGGCGGGGAGCCCGGTCGCCGCCCGCAGCTCGGGGATGACCGCGCCGAGCACGTTGACCGCCGGCCGCAGGTTGAAGGCCAGCAACAGGATCGCCGCGGCGACCAGTACCCGCGCACCCGCAGCGGGCCGCGGCGCCGGTTCCGCCGTCACCGGAAAGCGGGCAGACCGGTGATGGCCTGCCCCATGACGAGCGTGTGCACGTCGTCGGTGCCCTCGTAGGTGCGCACGCTCTCGAGGTTGTCGGCGTGCCGCAACGGCGAGTGCTCCAGGGTGATCCCGTTGCCGCCCAACAGCTCCCGGGCCTGCCGACAGATCGCGATGGCCTCCCGCACGTTGTTCAGCTTGCCGAACGAGATCTGTTGCGGCTGCAGACGTCCCGCATCCTTGAGCCGCCCGGTGTGCAGGGCGACCAGCTGACCCTTCTGCAGTTCCAGGGCCATGTCGGCCAACTTGCGCTGGGTCAGCTGGTACCCGGCCAGCGGCCGGTCGAACTGGGTGCGCTGCAGGCTGTACCGCAGTGCGGCCTCGTACGAGTCGCGGGCCGCGCCGAGGACGCCCCACATGATCCCGTACCGGGCCTCGTTGAGGCAGCTGAACGGCCCC
>JBQGEH010000227.1:0-1960 GCA_052039515.1 Nakamurella sp.
GAGACGGTCACGCTGAAGAAGACTGTCACCGTCCAGAACACCGGGACCGAGTCCGTCACCTACGACACCGCGTTCGCCGCGGCCACGACCACCGGCGGGGCGACCATCACCACGTCGCCGGCGTCGCTCACCGTCCCGGCCGGACGCCAGGGCCTCGTGACCCTGACGCTCACCGCCGACCCGGCCACGCTCGAGCGGGAGATCGCCCCGACGCAGGCCACCCCCCCGGGCGGCGTGCCGCGCGAGTACGTGGCGTCGCTGTCCGGCCGCCTGGTGCTCACCTCGGGCGACGCCGAGCTCCGGGTGCCGGTCCAGGCCGCTCCGCGGCTCGTGTCCGAGCTCACCGCCGACCCGGTGTCCTTCGCGGACGCCGGCGCCGACACCGCCGCGCTGACCCTCTCGGGCCGGGGCGTCGACTCCGGCGGCTGGACCTCGCTGGTCGCGCCGCTCACCCTCGGGGCCACCAGCCCCAAGCTCGAGGACGTGCCCGGCTTCGTCACCTCGGACTCCGCGGTGGCGTCGGGCGACCTGCGCTGGGTCGGCTGGACCTCCACCGCGCCGCAGCAGGCGGCGGCGGGCGGCGACCCGGCCGACGGCTACCTCGGCGTCGGCATCGCGGTCGACGGCGACTGGGCCACGCTCGGCCAGGCCGTGCTCCCCGTCATCGACTGGGACGTGGACCGTGACGGCACCCCCGAGGCCCAGACGGTCGTGCAGAAGCTCAGCGACGCCGCCGACGTCACCGTCGCCGCGACCTTCGACTACGCCACCGGCGAGGTGCTCGACGTCCAGGGCGTGAACGGCGCGTTCGGCGACGTGGACACCACGGTGTTCGACAACTCGGTGCTGGTCGCGCCGGTCGGGATCGCCGCGCTCGGCCTCGAGCCCGGCGCCACCCCGGCCGTCACGGTCTGGACCTCGTCGGACTACGCGGCGGACCCGAGCGGCCGGGTCGACGCGGCCGAGCCGTTCACCGTGGACCCGTTCGACCCGCCGTACTGGTTCGACGGCGGCGTGACCGACGCGCTCTGGTTCGCGGCGTCCGACGCCACCGAGCTCACGGTGCACCGGTCGGCCACCACGGCGGCCCCGGCCGACCAGCTGCTGGTCCTGCACAGCCACAACGCCGACCCGACGACCCGGGCCCAGGTGCTCGACGTCGCCGTGCCGGAGGCCGTGGGCACGACGACCACGCTGAAGGTCACCGGGCCGGCCAAGGTCGGCAAGGACCTGACGCTGACCGCGACGGTGGCGCCCGCCGAGGCGACCGGCCCGGTGTCGTTCCGCGCGGACGGCACGGAGGTCGCCACGGCCGCCGTGTCCGGCGGGACGGCCGCGGCGACGGTCCGGCTCGGCGGCGGGCCGCACGCGCTGACGGCGGTGTTCACGCCGGACACCGCGGCGTTCGCGCCCTCGGAGTCGGCGCCGGTCCAGGTCGACGTGAAGAAGGCCGGCTCCACCACGAAGGTCACGCTGTCGCAGAACTCGGGCCGGTACGGCTCCGAGGTCACCGCGACGGTGACCGTCACCGGCCAGGGCGCGGTCCCGACGGGCGCCGTCGAGATCCGCGAGCGCGACACCGTCCTCGCGACGGGCGAGCTCACCGCCGGCGAGGGGAACCAGGCGACCGCCACGATCGCCCTGCCCCGCGACCTGAAGTCCGGGTCGCACACCCTCACCGCGGTGTACACGGGCGGCGCGGACGTCGACGGCTCGCAGACCCAGCGCTCCTACCGGGTGCTGGCGACGATCCCGACGATCTCCCTCGACACCCCGTCCTGGACGGTGTCCCGCGGCGCCACGCCCGCGGTCACCGTCACGGTCGCGGGGCCGGAGGGCGCCCCGGTGGCCGGCGGCAAGGTGACGGTCCTGGCGGGCATCAACCCCGTCGCCACCGTCGCGCTGACCGACGGCTCCGCGACGGTCACCCTGCCGGCCGTCAGCCGGACCACCACGGTGA
>JBQGEH010000228.1:0-1793 GCA_052039515.1 Nakamurella sp.
TGTAGGCCTCGACCGCCGCCACCAGGTCGGCCTGGGTCGCATCGCCGCGCAGGCGGGTGTGCGGGGAGGTGATGCCGAGGTCGGCCGCCTGCTGCTGCTTGATCCCGATGTAGCGCGCCGACGCGTCGTCGTCACCGACCAGGATCGTGGCCAAGCTGGGCTGGGTGCCTCGCTCCCGCAGGGCGTCGACCCGGGCGCGGACGTCGGCCAGCACGTGGTCGGCGACCGGGCGGCCGGACAGCAGTCGGGCGCTCATCGAACCTCCGGCTAGTGGGCTGGGAGCGGGCCCAGTCTCTCATTCCGACCCGCACGGCCTCGCCGGCGGTCACAATCAGCGCCATGCGCTTTCCCCCGGTCCGTTGGCCGTTCGCTCCGCGACGGAGCATCGGTCACTTTCCCGACGTCGACCTGATGTCGATGTTCGAGACCCCGTTCGACGACGATGTCCACGAGTCGCGACCGACGGCGTGGACGATCAGGAGGGTGGAAGCGACGCTCGGGGTACGGCTGCCGGACTCCTACGTCGAGCTGGCCAGGACGGTCAACGGCGGATCGCTGGTCCCGACCGCCTTCCCGATGACACGACCCACCGGATGGGCTGAGGACCACATCGAGATCAACCAGATCTTCCCGATCGGACGAAAAGCTGAGTGGTCCGTGGCCGGCGAGAACGGGACGCGGTTCTGGCAGGAGGAGTGGGGCTACCCGTCGTGGGGCGTGGCCATCGCCGACACGCCCAGCGGCGGCCACGAGCTGCTGATGCTCGACTACCGGGCCTGCGGACCCACCGGCGAGCCACGTGTGGTGTACATCGACCAGGAGGACGACTACGCATTGACCGAGGTCGCAGCCGACTTCGCCTCGTTCATCGGCGGTCTGGTCCCGGCACACCACTTCGACACCGACGGGCAGCGGCTGGTGGAGGACTGGCTCGACGTGACGACCGGTGCGATGGCACCGGCCCTCATCGCCCTCCTGCCGGGGTCGGGCGTCTCCGAGCGACGGCTCCGCGAGGTGGCGAGGGCGATCGTCACCGAGAAGGGATACTTCGCCCTGCACGCCGATCCCTTGTCGATGCTCATGTTCGATCTCCTCTTCGTCGTCATCAGTCGGCACCGGGAGATCAGCGGGGTTGACGCCCTCATGGCGGATGACGCGGAGGTGCTATCTCTCCGGACCCTGTTCGTGCTTCCACCGCCGAGCGATCCGCCCACCCGCTTCGCGACCAAGGGCTTCGTGCCCGGCTGGATCACCGACTGGTGGGCGGACCGCACGAACTCGGGCGCGATCGTCTGGACCGACCAAGGCTGGCAGATGACCGCTGAGGCGACCGCAGCGGCGCGGACGGTACCTCCGCGCTGAACGCGGTCATTCAACCGGGCGGCTGGTGGTGGACCTTCGCCGGCACGTCGGGGAACCCCGTCACCCCCCGGGAGCGGTCGAACTGGTGGATCCGATGGCGCTCCCAGATCTCGTACGGCTGGTGCCACAACGCGTCGCCGTCGAGCGCGTCGCGGCGACCGTGTTCGCGGAGCCGGTCGACCAGCGCGGCGGTGAGCTCGGCGACGACCTCGGGGTGATGGTCCCCGACCGGGGTCAGCTCGTGCGGGTCGTCCACCACGTCGAACAGCAGCCGGTGGCCGCCGTTGGCCAGGACGATCAACTTCCAGCGGTCGCGGCGCACCATGGCCTTGAACGCCCGGGTCCGCGGTCGCCCGTGCACACCGATCAGCGTCGACCGGCCGGGCACCCGGTCCCGCAGTCCGGCGAGCACGTCGTGCCCGTGTCGGAGC
>JBQGEH010000229.1:0-9270 GCA_052039515.1 Nakamurella sp.
CCGCCGGGCCGCGGGTGCGCCGGGCAGGGTGAGCGCTGCGGGCGGGGAGGTTCGGGGGCCGGGGGTGGGTGAGCTGGTGTGACAGAGACGCGGCTGGTGGGGAGGTTCGGGAGCCGGGGGCGGGCCGGGGCGTGTCGGACAGAGGATCGGCTCCGGTCCCGGGCCCGGCCCCGGGTGCTGGCGGGTCGGGGCTACGGTGGCCGGGCGGACGGGGAGAGGTGGGGTCGTGGGTGCTGGTGGGCAGCGGGTCGTGCTGGTGACGGGGACGTCGAGCGGGATCGGGTTGGCGACGGCGGTCGCCGCCGCGCGGGCGGGCTGGACGGTGGTCGCCACGCTGCGGGACACCGGCCGGGCCGACCGGCTGCGGGCCGCGGCCGACGAGGCGGGCGTCGCCCTGGACATCCGGGCGTTGGACGTCACCGACGCCGATCAGGCCCGGGTCTGCCTCACCGGGGTGATGGCCGAGCACGGCCGGCTCGACGCGCTGGTCAACAACGCCGGCGCCGCGTCGCTCGGCACGGTCGAGACCACCGGGATGGCGGCGATCCGGGCGTCGATGGAGGTCAACTTCTTCGGCGTCGTGCAGCTCACCCAGCTGGCCATGCCACTGCTGCGCACCACCGGCGGCCGGGTCATCACCGTGACCAGCGTGGGCGGCATCGTCGGGCAGCCGTTCAACGAGGCCTACTGCGCGGCGAAGTTCGCCGTCGAGGGCTTCCTGGAGTCCCTCGCCCCGGTCGCCGCCGCCGTCGGCGTCTCCGTCGCCGTCGTCGAACCGGCCGCGGTGGCCAGCGACTTCGTCGGCAACCTCAACATGGACACCGAGTCGCTGCTCGCCGACGCCGGGCCGTACCGCACGGCGCTCGCGTCCTATCTGGAGCGCACCTCCGGGGCTTTCGCGAACGCCCAGCCGGCGGCCGAGGCGGGCGCGTTCGTCGCCGGCCTGCTCGACCGCGATCCGCTGCCGTTCCGGATGCAGACCTCCGACAGCGCCCGCCGCTTCGTCGGCGTCAAGCTCGCCGACCTCGACGGCGCCGCGGTGCAGGCGTTCACCTCGTCCTGGCTGGCCTGAACGTCACTCCGCGTCGGCCGTGGCGCCGGCGAACTGGGAGCGGTACAGCCGGGCGTAGGCCCCGCCGGCGGCCAGCAGCTCGTCGTGCGTGCCCTGCTCGACGATGGCACCGGACTCCATGACGAGGATCAGGTCGGCGTCGCGGATGGTGGACAGCCGGTGCGCGATGACGAAGCTCGTCCGCTCCGACCGCAGCGCGGCCATCGCCCGTTGCACCAGCAGCTCGGTCCGGGTGTCCACCGAGCTGGTCGCCTCGTCCAGGATCAGCAGCGCCGGGTCGGCCAGGAACGCCCGCGCGATCGTGATCAGCTGCTTCTCGCCGGCGCTGACGTTGCCACCCTCGTCGTCGATGACGGTCTCGTAGCCGTCGGGCAGCGAGTGCACGAAGCGGTCGACGAACGTCGCCCGGGCCGCCGCCAGCACCTCGTCCCGGGTCGCGGTCAGCCGGCCGTAGTGGATGTTGTCGTAGATGGTGCCGCCGAACAGCCAGGTGTCCTGCAGCACCATGCCGACCTGGGAGCGCAGCTGGTGCCGCGTCATCTCCCGGATGTCGACCCCGTCCAGGGTGATGCGGCCGCCGTCGATCTCGTAGAACCGCATGATCAGGTTGACCAGCGTCGTCTTGCCCGCCCCGGTCGGGCCGACGATCGCGACCGTCTGGCCCGGCTCGGCGACCAGCGACAGGTCGGTGATCAACGGGCTGTCGGCGCGGTAGGAGAAGTCGACGTGCTCGAAGCGCACCTCGCCCCGGGTGACCTCGGGCCGCGTCCCGGCCGGGACGTCCGCACTCTGCTCCTCGGCGTCCAGCAGCTCGAACACCCGCTCGGCCGACGCCACCCCGGACTGCAGCACGTTGGCCATCGACGCGAGCTGGGTGAGCGGCTGGGTGAACTGTCGGGAGTACTGGATGAACGCCTGCACGTCGCCCACGGTCATCGACCCGGACGCGATCCGGAGACCCCCGACGACGGCGATCAGCACGTAGTTGAGGTTCCCGATGAACATCATCGCGGGCATGATCACGCCGCTGACGAACTGGGCGCCGAAGCTGGCCCGGAACAGCTCCTCGTTCTTGGCGGTGAACTGCGCCTCGACCTCCCGCTGCCGGCCGAACACCTTGACCAGCGAGTGCCCGGTGAACGCCTCCTCGATCTGGCCGTTCAGCTCCCCGGTGGTCCGCCACTGGGCGATGAACTTCGGCTGGCTGCGCTTGGCGATCAGCGCCGTCACGACCGCCGACAGCGGCACGGTGACCAGCCCGACCAGGGCCAGCAGCGGCGAGATCAGGAACATCATCGTGAGCACGCCGATCACCGTGAGCAGCGAGTTCAGCAGCTGGCTCATCGTCTGCTGCAGGCTCTGCGAGACGTTGTCGATGTCGTTGGTGACCCGGCTGAGCACCTCGCCGCGGGTGCGGGCGTCGAAGTAGGACAGCGGCAGCCGGTTCAGCTTGTTCTCCACGTCCGACCGCAGGGTGTACATCGTCCGGGCGATGATGCCGTTGAGGATGAAACCCTGCAGCCAGCTGAACACCGACGCCCCGACGAACAGCGCGAGCACCAGCATCAGCAGCCCGCCGAGGCGTCCGAAGTCGATGCCCTGCCCGGGGGTGAGGTCCAGCGCGGACAGCAGCTGGGCCCGCGCCGGGTCGCCGGCGGCCAGCGCGGCCTGCACCGCGTCGGCCTGGGTGACCCCGGGGGGCAGGTTGCGGCTGATGAAGCCGTCGAAGATGAGATCGGTGGCGTTGCCGAGGATCTTCGGACCGATCACGTTGAGCGCGACGCTGACCACCGCCAGCACGATGACGGCGACGACACCCGCCAGGCTCGGGCGCAGCATGCCCAGCAGGCGGCGCACCGAGACCTTGAAGTCCAGGGCCTTCTCCACCGGCATGCCCATGCCGCCCATCGGGCCGCCGGGGCGCCCGCCCGGACGGCCGGGCGGCGGTCCGGCGGGACGCGCGGGGGGAGCGGCCGCGGTGCTCTTCGCCGTGTCGACGGATCCGCGGGTCATGCCGACGCGTCCACGGTCAGCTGCGACTCGACGATCTCCCGGTAGGTCGGGCAGTCGGCCAGCAGTTCGTCGTGGGTGCCGATGCCGACCACCCGGCCGTCCTCGAGCACGACGATGCGGTCGGCGCCGACGATCGTGGACACCCGCTGGGCGACGACGATGACCGCCGCGTCGCGCACCCAGGGCCGTAGCGCGGCCCGCAGCCGGGCGTCGGTGGCCAGGTCCAGCGCGGAGAACGAGTCGTCGAACAGGTACACCTCGGGTCTCCGGACCAGCGCCCGGGCGATGGCCAGCCGCTGCCGCTGGCCGCCGGAGACGTTGGTGCCGCCCTGCGCGATCGCGGTGTGCAGGCCCTCGGGCATCTCGCGGACGAAGTCCTCGGCCTGCGCGACCCGCAGCGCCGCCCACAGCTCGTCGTCGGTGGCGTCGGGGTTGCCGTACCGCAGGTTGCTGGCCACCGTCCCGGAGAACAGGTACGGCTTCTGCGGGACCACCGCGACCAGCCGGGCCAGCAGGTCCGGATCGAGCTGCCGGACGTCGACGCCGTCGACGAGCACGCTGCCGCCGGTGACGTCGTACAGCCGGGGGATCAACCCGAGCAGGGTGGTCTTGCCCGAGCCGGTGCTGCCGATGACGGCGGTGGTCTCGCCCGGCCGGGCGTCGAAGGTGACGTCGCACAGCACCGGGGCGTCCGCTCCGGGGTAGGCGAACTCGGCGCCGCGCAGCGACACGGTCGCGTGCTCGGTCAGCCGGGTGACCGGGTCGGCCGGCGGAACCACGCTGCTCTCGGTGTCCAGCACCGCCACGATGCGGTCGGCGCACACCGCGGCCCGCGGGATCATCGTCGCCATGAAGGTCGCCATCATCACCGAGATGAGGATCTGCATCAGGTACTGCAGGTACGCGACCAGGTCGCCGACCTGCATCTCGCCGCTGTCCACCCGGTAGGAGCCGAACCACAGCACGGCGACGCTGGACACGTTCAGCACCAGCATCACGGTCGGGAACATCAACGCGAGCAGCCGCCCGACGGTGAGCGCGGTGCGGGTGACGTCGGCGTTGGCGTCGGCGAAGCGGGCGGTCTCGGTGTCCTCCCGGACGAACGCCCGGACCACCCGCATGCCGGCGATCTGCTCGCGCAGCACCCGGTTGATGGCGTCGATCTTGACCTGCATGATCCGGAACTGGGGCACCAGCCGGACCACGATCAGCCCGATGCAGATCACCAGCACCGGCACCGACACCACCAGCAGCCAGGACAGCGGGCCGTCCGTGCGCAACGCCATCACGATGCCGCCGACGCACATGATCGGCGTCGAGACGAACATCGTGCAGACCATCAGCACCAGCATCTGCACCTGGGTGACGTCGTTGGTGTTGCGGGTGATCAGCGACGGCGCCCCGAAGGTGTCCAGCTCCCGGGCGGAGAACGAGCCGACCTGGTGGAACAGCCCGAGTCGGACGTCGCGGCCGAAGCTCATCGCGGTCAGCGCGCCGTAGTAGACGGCGCCGATCGCGGCGGCGATCTGCACCAACGACACCCCGAGCATCAGCGCACCGGTCCGCCAGATGTAACCGGTGTCGCCGGTGGCCACGCCCCGGTCGATGATGTCGGCGTTGAGGTCGGGCAGGTACAGCGTGGCGACGGTCTGCACGAGCTGCAGCACCACCACGACGGTGAGCGGGCCGCGGTAGCGCGAGAGGAAGCGGCGCAGCAGGCGGATCAACACGGGCGGCTCCGGGAACGGCGGACCGGCACCGCTGGCACGGCCGCCGGGAGGGTCGGAGCCGTGCGTGGCGGGGGCGTCAGCCGGTCGACCCTCCGCCATCCTGCTCCCGGGAGCGCCGCCCGAGAAGCGAGTTTCGTCTGCCGTAGGCGTAATACACCGCCACCCCGATCGCCATCCAGATCAGGAACCGCACCCAGGTGATCGCGGTCAGGTTGATCATCAACCACAGGCAGGCGATGACCGACAGGATCGGCAGCACCGGCATGAACGGCACCTTGAACGACCGTTCGAGGTCGGGCCGGGTCTTCCGCAGGACCACCACACCCACGGAGACCAGCACGAAGGCGAAGAGCGTGCCGACGTTCACCATCTCCTCGAGCACGCTGATCTCGGAGAAGCCGGCGATCAGGGCGACGACGACGCCGACGCCGAGGGTGATGCGGGCGGGGGTGCCGGACTTCTCGCTGACCCGCGACATCCCGGTCGGCAGGAGTCCGTCCCGGCTCATCGCGAAGATGATCCGGCTCTGCCCGAGCAGCAGCACCAGCACCACCGTGGTCAGGCCGGCCAACGCACCGATCGCGATCACGTTGGCCGCCCAGCCGACCCCGACCGAGCTGAACGCGGTGGCCAGGGTGGCCGCGGTCCCGTCCCGGGTGCCGTCGGCCTGCAGCGGGCCGAGCTGGTCGTAGGGGACCATGCCGGTCAGTACCACGGTGACCAGGACGTACAGCACGGTGACGATGAGCAGCGATCCGAGGATGCCCCGCGGCAGGTCACGCTTGGGGTTGCGGGTCTCCTCCGCCGCGGTGGCCACGATGTCGAAGCCGATGAAGGCGAAGAACACCAGCGACGCCGCCGACAGCACCCCGAAGACACCGAAGCTGGACGGCGCGCCACCGGTGATCAGCTGCAGCAGCGGCTGCTCGAGCCCGGCCACCGTGCCCTCCGGAGCCGGCTGGCTGGGCGGCACGAACGGCGTCAGGTTCGACGCCTTGAAGTAGAAGAAGCCGACCACGATGACCAGCAGCACGACCGCGACCTTGATCGTGGTGATGACCAGGTTGACCCGGGCGGAGATCTTGGCGCCCTGCATCAGCAGCACGGTGATGACGGCGACGATGAGCACCGCACCCCAGTCGAACTCGAGGCCGCCGAGGCTCACGGTGGTGCTCAGCGAGCCGCCGAACTGGGTGAACAGGTTGCCCAGGTACAGCGACCAGCCCTTGGCGACGACGGCGCCGCCGAGGGCGAGCTCCAGCACGAGGTCCCACCCGATGATCCAGGCGACGAGCTCACCGAGGGTGGCGTAGGAGAAGGTGTATGCCGACCCGGCGACCGGCACGGTCGAGGCGAACTCCGCGTAGCAGACCGCGGCCAGCCCACAGGCGATCGCGGCGATCACGAACGCCACCGACACCGCCGGCCCCGCCACGGTGGCCGCGGCCCGGGCGGTGAGGGTGAAGATGCCGGCCCCGATGACGACCGCGACGCCGAAGACGGTGAGGTCCCAGGCGGTCAGCGTGCGCTTGAGCGAGCGGCCCGGTTCGTCGGTGTCGCGGACGGACTGTTCGACGGACTTGGTCCGGCGCCAGCCGCTGCGGGCGGGGGAGGTCGTCATCGAGGGCCTTTCGCCGGGGGGTGCAGGTCGGCTGACCAGGGTCGGAACGCTATCGCACCCCACCGACGACGACCTGCCGGCCGCTCACCGGACGGAGCGGTAGAGCTCCGACAGCAGCTCGGCCAACGGCGCCGCGGCCGGCGGCGGCTCGTCACGCCACCACACCAGAGCGACCGGAATCGGTGGGGCGTCGCGCACGACGCGGTAGGCGATGCCCGGCCGCGGATACTGCGCCGCGGTCGCCTCCGACGTCATCCCGACCACCTCGCCGGCGCCGATCAGGCCGAGCCAGTCGTCGATGTCGGTGGTGCCGACGACGTCGGTGGGGCGGGCGTCAGGCGGCCACAGGTCCAGCCGCGTGGTGCCGGTCCGGTGGTCCACCGCCATCCGGCGGGTCACGAAGTCGGCCATCCGCAACGAGCGGCGGCGCGCCCACGGGTCGTCGGCGGCGCACACCCCGAAGCGGCGTTCCAGGCCTACCACGACGGAGTCGAAGCGGCGGCCGTCCACCGGACCCCGGACGATCGCCACGTCGGCCAGGCCCTCGGCGAGACCGGCGGTGGGGGAGTTGGTGCGGCTGAGCACCAGCTCGACGGCGGGGTGCGCCCGGTGCCAGCGGCGCTGGAACTCCACCGTGTGCCGACCCACCGCCGACCAGGCGTAGCCGACCCGCACCCGGTCCTGCCCGGACCGGGCGTCGGCGACCAGCCGGTCCAGGTCGTGCAGCACCTGCCGGGCGTGCGGGAGCACCCGCGTTCCCGCCGTGGTGAGCGCCACCGACCGGGAGGTGCGGCGCAGCAGCCGGACCCCGAGGACCGTCTCCAACCGGGCGACGGCCCGGGACACCGCCGCCTGCGAGACGCCCAGGGCGATGGCGGCGTCGGTGAAGGTGCCCTGGTCGACCACGGCGACGAGCGCCCGCAGCTGGGTCGGGTCGGGATCCATGCGTCCAGCGTATAGACGATGAGTCGTATGCATTATGCGGATGCGACGACCGGCGGCAGGCTCGTCGTCATGACCGCCACCCTGCCGACCGTGCCCGCCGCTCCCGTGGCTCCGGTGCCGGACGCCGTCGGCCGCGGCCGGGCCGGCGGCCTGGCGATGCTGCTCGGCAGCGCACTGTCGGCGCAGGTCGGGGCGGCCGTCGGGACCACCGCGTTCCCGGTGATCGGGCCGGTCGGCGTGGTCGCGGTCCGGCAGTTCGTCTCGGCCGTCGCGCTGCTCGTCGTCGCGCGTCCGCGGCTCGGGCGGTTCAGCTGGTACCAGTGGCGGCCCACGATCCTGCTCGGGTTGGTCTTCGGCGTGATGAACTTCGGGCTCTACACCGCGGTCGACCGGATCGGGCTGGGGCTCGCGGTCACGCTGGAGTTCCTCGGGCCGCTGGCGGTCGCGCTGGCCACCGCGTGGACGGTCCGGACCGCGGCGATCGCCGCGCTCGCGGTGGTCGGCGTGGTGCTGCTGACCGACCCGTCCCCGACGACCGACTGGCTCGGCGTCGGCGCCGGCCTGGGCGCCGCCGGCTGCTGGGCCGCCTACATCCTGCTGAACCGGGAGGTCGGCCGTCGACTGCCGGGGGTGCAGGGATCGGCGGCCGCGGCGACGCTGTCGGCGGCCTGCTTCGTGCCGGTCGCGGTGGTGACCTTCCTCCTCCACCCGCCCACGACCGCGGCGCTGCTCGCGGCGGTGGTGGTCGGGCTGCTGTCGTCGGTGGTGCCGCAGATCGCCGACCTGGTGTCGCTCCGCCGGGTACCGGCGGCGGTGTTCGGCATCCTGATGAGCGCCCACCCCGTGTTCGCCGCGCTGGTCGGGTTGATCACGCTCGGCCAGCATCTCGGCGCCGGACAGTGGGTCGGCATCGCCGCGATCATCGCGGCCAACGTCGCCTCGGTGCTCGTGGCCGGCCGCCGGACCCGGCCCGCGGCGGCGGCCCCGGCCGCCTGACGTCCCCTGCCCGCGACCTCGGCGCCGGCCGCGGTCACTGTCGGTGCCCCGGTCCACAATGGCGGGATGAGCCCGGACCCAGCCCCCGACGGCGGCCGCCTGCTGCGCGAGGCCGGCTTCTCCGAGCTGGTGTCGGACTGGTTCGGCGGCTCGTTCGCCGCCCCCACCGCGGCGCAGCTCGGCGCGTGGGCGGCCATCCGCAACGGCGACCACACCCTGGTCGTCGCCCCCACCGGATCCGGCAAGACGCTGGCCGCGTTCCTGTCCGCCATCGACCGGCTGGTGGTGGCCAAGGCCGGCGCCCCGGTGCCGGTCGCACCCCGGCGCGGCGCGCGGGGAGCCGTCGCCGTCGCCGAGCGGGAGGAGGCGGCCGCCGCGGCCGCCGGCCGCTGCCGGGTGCTGTACCTGTCGCCGCTGAAGGCGCTGGCGGTGGACGTCGAGCGCAACCTGCGCGCCCCGTTGATCGGGATCTCCGTACAGGCCGAGCTGCAGGGGCGGCCGGTACCCGACATCCAGGTCGCGGTCCGCTCCGGCGACACCTCCACCGAGGAGCGCCGGCAGTTCGGCAAGGCCGGCGCCGACATTCTCATCACCACCCCCGAGTCGCTGTTCCTGCTGCTGACCAGCCGCGCCCGGGAGATGCTGTCCGGCGTCGAGACGGTGATCATCGACGAGGTGCACGCCGTCGCCGGCACCAAACGCGGCGCACACCTCGCGCTCTCGCTGGCCCGGCTGGACGAGTTGCTGGAACGGCCCGCGCAGCGCATCGGGTTGTCGGCCACCGTGCGCCCGCTGGAGGAGGTCGGCCGGTTCCTCACCGGCGGCCTGCCGGTGACGATGGTGCAACCGCCGGCGAGCAAGAAGATCGACGTCGACGTGGTCATCCCGGTCGC
>JBQGEH010000230.1:0-4327 GCA_052039515.1 Nakamurella sp.
GAGGTCGTCCAGGCTCGCGGTGTCCCGGGCGGTCGCCGCCACCCGGTCACCCCGGTCCAGCGCCGCGATGGCCCACTCCCGGCCGAACCCACGGGACGTGCCGGTGATGAACCACGTCTTCTGCGTCATGAGAAACCTCCTTGCGGGACCGTGCCCCGCTCGCTCGACCCGGTGCCGTAGCGGGCACCGACCGGTGCAACGGCGCACCCGGGCCGATCCATACCCGGGCAGGGTCACGAGCGCTCAGGCGCTGGTCGCGTCCAGGTGCTGGAGGAGGTCGTGGGCGGCGAGCTCGATGGCCTTGTGCCGCCACTCGCCGGCCCGGTAGACCGCGGCGACGAGGGCGGACCGGTGCACGCGCCGCAGGTCGCCGTAGACGAAGGCGTACCGCGCCTTGGTGTGGTCGGTGGCGCCGGTGGTGAGGCCGAGGTGCCAGGCGGCGTAGTCGTCCCAGGAGTGCCGTTCCAGGTAGGCGTTCTCGGCGGCGGCGTCGGGCTGCACCTCGCCCCAGTCGCTCTCGAGCACGTACTGGCGGCTGTCGATCAGTCGCCGGGCATGGGCCACCGCAGCGTCGTTCACGTCGTACCCGGCCATCGGCCCTCCGGTCCCTGGGGGCGCCACGGCCCCGGAAACAGCGAATCGGGTAGGAAAATAGTCGCTGAGCGACCACTTCCCTACCCGACTCGGGGAGGTTCGTGCTCCTACTTGGCGCCCTGGGACTTCCCGGCGGAGCCGAGCTGCTCGCAGGCCTCGACGACGCGAGCGGCCATGCCGGCCTCGGCGAGCTTCATCCAGGTGCGCGGGTCGTAGGCCTTCTTGTTGCCGACGTCGCCGTCGACCTTGAGCACGCCGTCGTAGTTGGCGAACATGTGGCCGGCGACCGGGCGGGCCAGCGCGTACTGGGTGTCGGTGTCGATGTTCATCTTGATGACGCCGTAGGACACCGCCTCGGCGATCTCCTCCGCGCTCGAGCCGGACCCGCCGTGGAACACCAGGCCGAACGGCTTGGAGCCCGCCGACTGACCCAGCGACGAGGCGACCGCGTCCTGGATCTCCTTGAGCACCGACGGCCGCAGCTGCACGCCACCGGGCTTGTAGACGCCGTGCACGTTCCCGAAGGTCGCCGCGACGATGTAGTTGTTGTCGACCGGGGCGCCCAGCGCCTCGACGGTGGCCAGCAGGTCCTCGGGAGTGGTGTAGAGCTTGTCGTTGATCTCGTGGCTGACGCCGTCCTCCTCACCGCCGACGACGCCCACCTCGATCTCCAGCACGATCCTGGCCGCCTTGGTCAGCGGCAGCAGCTCCTTCGCCAGCCGCAGGTTCTCCTCCAGCGGCACCGCCGAGCCGTCGAACATGTGCGACTGGAACAGCGGGTTGCCGCCCTTGTCGACGCGCTCCTGGGAGATCGCGATGAGCGGCTTGACGTAGGTGTCGAGCTTGTCGGCCTGGCAGTGGTCGGTGTGCAGCGCGACCTGGACGTCATAGCGCTCGGCGACGACGTGCGCGAACTCGGCCAGCGCGGTGGCGCCGACGACCATGTTCTTCACGTTCAGGCCGGACGCGAACTCCGCACCACCCGTGCTGACCTGGATGATCCCGTCGCTGCCGGCGTCGGCGAAGCCCTTGATCGCCGCGTTGATCGACTCGGAGGAGGTGATGTTGATCGCCGGGTAGGCGAAACCACCCTCCTTCGCTCGATTCAGCATGTCGGCGTAGGCCTCGGGAGTGGCAATGGGCATGTCGGACGGTCCTCTCGCGATCGGGGGAACTCACAACTCTGGGCGCGCGACCACGCCGTGCGGCGGTCTCGACCTCGGCATCAGTATCGCCCATGGACGACCCTCCGGCTCGACGCCCCCGGGGTCGCCGGACCGCCCGCCGCCGCGTCCACCGTGGACAATGGGAGGCCGTGCCCCGCCGACCCGGTGGGGCGTCACCTCCGGGGGAAACGGCGGACATGGCCTCACCGACGACGGACCCGGACGGCGCCGGCGATCGCGACGGGACGGCCGTCGAACGCACGCTGACCTCGCTCTCCGCGCTGAACCCGACGGTCGCGGCGACGGCGGTCCCGGCCGCAGCGGACCAGCCGCAGACCATCGACGACATCTACCGCACCCACCGGATGGCGATGGTCCGCCTGGCCATCCTGCTGGTCGACGACATCAACAGCGCCGAGGACGTGGTGCAGGACGCCTTCGCCGGTCTCTACCGGCAGTGGGACCAGCTGCGCGACACGCAGGCCGCGATCGGCTACCTGCGCACCGCGGTGGTCAACGGTTCCCGGTCGATGCTGCGCCGCCGCCGCACGGCCCGCGCCTACGTGCCGCCGCACAGCGCCGACGCCCGGTCCGCGGAGTCGATGGCGATGCTCACCGCCGAGCACCAGTCGGTGATCAGCGCGCTCGGCGAGCTCGCGCCGCGCCAGCGGGAGATCCTCGTGCTGCGCTACTACGGCGGGCTCAGCGAGGCCGAGATCGCCGCCGCCACCGGACTCACCGCCGGCACGGTCAAGTCGACCGCGAGCCGGGCGGTGGCCAAGCTCGGCGACATCATCCGCGACAAGCACCAGTAGGCGTCAGACCCGCTCCGGCGTCGCCGGTGCCCAGCCGAAGTGCCGCCGCAGCGTGGTGTTCCACTTGTTCGCCGGAAGCTCCGGGTTCAGTGCGGCCAGCCCGGTCGCGTACTTGCTGACCGTCACCGGACGCAGGCCGTACGCCCACAGGAACCGGTCCATCGCGGTGACCGCTCCCGGGGACTTGGTCTCCACCAACACCTTCCGGCCCAGATCGACCGACGCACCCGACGGGACCACGCAGTGCAGACCGGTGTCGACGGTGAAGCGGGCGCCGTCGTCACCGAGCAGCGTCGAGCGTCGGTACCGGGTCACCAGCGTGGGCGTCAGCCGGCCGCTCACCTCCGGGTCGATCCGGTGGTGCTGCAGGAACTCCCGTCCGGTGTCATCGAGCGTGTCCCGACGGTCCAGCCGCCACGGCAGCCGCTCCTTCACGGTGTGGCCGCGGCCGCCGGCCGTCTTGACCTCCAGGACGCACTCCCCCGAGTCCAGGTACGACCGGGTGCGCACCTTGAACCGCCGGCGCCGTCCGGTCGCGGCACCGTGGAAGGAGTCCAGCGCCGGGGTGTCGAAATACACCGAGTCGTAGGCGAAGTCGCGCCGCTCGTCGATGGCCAGCACCCGCAGGGTCGGGGCCAGCGAGCGGACCGCGGCCGCGAGCACCTCGGGTTCCACGATGTACTTGCGGTCCAGTCGGGTCTGCAGGTCCGCGGTCGCCTGGAGCTCGGCCAGACCGATCGGCGGCAGGGCGTCCAGCACCGTACCGACCACGGCCCGCGCCGCCCGTGCGGTCCGGGTCACCGGGACCCCGGCCGCAGCGGCGTGGTCACGAAGGCCATCGCGTCGTCGGCGGGCACCTCGGTCGCCGTGTCGGCGGCCGTCCGGCGGCGGTAGCGGACGTCGACGACGGTGAGGTCACGGACGAGATCGGTGCTGACCACGACGACCCGCTGCACCTCGGCGATGAGCAGATCCTCCAACCGCTGGACCAGAGCCGCCTCGGAGGTGTAGACCGCGTCCAGGGTGACCAGCTGGTGGCGGTAGCGGGCGTGCATCCGCGGCTGGTCGACGAGCGCGAAGACGGCGACGATCCCGGCCGACAGCGCCGGCGCCAGCCACTGCGGGGTCGGCTGCAGGCCGCAGATCAGACCGAGCGCGAGAGCGGCGAAGTAGTAGGCGACCTCGTCGTGGGAGATCTCCGACGACCGCAGCCGGATGATCGCCAGCACGCCGAACAGGCCGAGCCCGACCCCGACGCCGACGTCGACACCGGACAGCACCGCGCACACGGCGAGTACGCCGACGTTGAGACCCACCAGGGGCAGCAGCATGTCGCGACCGCGGTGGCGGCGGTAGTAGACGCCGAAGACGAGGACGGCGACGGCGATCAGGTCGACGGCCAGGATGAACAGGTCGGGCACGGAGGGCTCCTCGGGTGTCGGGGGCGGCTGTGGCCGGCCGTCGTTCGGCCGGCGTTCAGCGGGGGTTCACCCGGAGATGTCTACGGAGCCCCGCTGTACCGGAGCTGTGTGTGCGCTGGCAGCCGGCGCAGCGGTCGCGTCGGGGCGCCACGGTCTCAGCCCGGGCACAGGTCGGGCCCAGCGCGTGGCCAGCCGGCTCGGGTGCCCTGGGACGCAGTCCCCGAGGAAGAAGGAACCGCCACCCATGACCGTCCGTCCGCTGCGCCGCGCCACCCACCGGGGGGGCGCCCGGGGCCCCCCCCCCCGCCAGCGCGGCCGCCGCCGCCCCCCC
>JBQGEH010000231.1:0-2101 GCA_052039515.1 Nakamurella sp.
CGGTTGAGCTCGCACAGCAGCTCGAGGACGTCGATCTGGTGGGCTATGTCGAGGAACGTGGTCGGCTCGTCCAGCAGCATCACCCGTGGGTCCTGCGCCAGCAGCATGGCGATCCACACCCGTTGCCGCTGCCCGCCGGACAGCTCCTCCACCCGCCGCCGGACGAGGTCCCCGGTCTCGGTGGCGGCCAGCGCCCCGGCCACCACCTGCTGGTCGGCGGCCGACCAGCGGCGAAACATCCGCTGGTGGGGGTGCCGGCCGCGGGCGACCAGATCGCCGACGGTGATGCCCTCGGGGGCGATGGGCTGCTGGGGCAGCAGCCCGAGCACCTCGGCGACCTCGCGGGTGGGCATGGCGGCGATGTCGTGGCCGCCCAGCCGGACCTCGCCACCGGCCGGCGGCAGCAGTCGGCCGAGCCCGCGGAGCAGGGTGGACTTGCCGCAGCCGTTGGCCCCGACGACGACCGTGACCCGGCCGGTGGGCACGTCCAGATCCACCTCGTGGACCACGGTGCGACCGTCGTAGGCGAGGCTCAGCCGGTGCGCGGACAGCGCCGGCGGCGCCGTCGCCGGCGGGACGGTGGCGGGGGTGGTGCTGGTCATCGGGTGGCCTCCCGGGTGCGGCGCGCGGTGGCCAGCAACCAGATCAGGTAGGGACCGCCCACCACGCCGGTGACCACACCGACGGGGACGGACAGGTCCAGCGGTAGGACGTGCTGGGCGACGAGGTCGGCCCCGACCACCATCAGCGCGCCGACCAGCGCGGCCGGGACCAGGCCGAGCGATCCGTCCTTGAGCAACCGGCGGGCGATGGGGGCGGAGGTGAAGGCGACGAAGGCGATCGGGCCGGCGGCGGCGGTGGCCAGCGATGCGAGCCCCACGCCGACCGCGATGACCAGCAGCCGGGCCCGCCCCGGGCGGACCCCGAGGGCGGCGGCGGTGTCGTCACCGAGCCGCAACGCCTGCAGGGCCCGGGCGCACGGCACGGTGAGGACGAGCAGCACCGCGAACAGCTGCGCCAGCAGCCGGTTCATCGCCGGGTCGGCCTGGGCGACGCTGCCGGCCAGCCACTGCAGGGCGGTCTGCGCCTGCTGCACCTGGCTGCGGGTGAGCAGGTATCCCAGCACGCTGGAGGCGAGGTAGGCGACGCCGATCCCGGCGAGCACGAACCGGAAGCCGGCCAGTCCGCCGCGGGACGCGACCGCCCAGAGCAGCGCGCCGACCAGCAGCCCGCCGGCGAGCGCCAGCCCGAACACCCACGGCCCGGTCAACCCCAGTCCGAGGATCGCCAGTACCGCGCCGACGCTCGCACCCTGGGAGATGCCGATGATGTCGGGGCTGGCCAGCGGGTTGCGCAGCACGGTCTGGAACAACGCGCCGGCCAGGCCGAACGCGGCGCCGGCGAGCAGGGCGAGCACCAGGCGGGGGAGCCGCAACCCGCGCACCACCAGCGTGGAGCGGGTGTCGCCGTAGCCGAAGACGGCCCCGAAGACCTGACCCGGGGAGAGTGTGACCGTGCCCAGCATCAGCGACGTCACCGCGGCCGCCAGCAGCAGGACGACCAGCGCGACGACGACGGTCACCTGCCGGCGCCGGCGCTGCCGCCGGCTGGTGGTGACGAGCAGGTCGGCCTGCCGGACGGCACCGCCGGTCGCCTGGTCCAGGCTCACGCCGCGATGTTCCGGCTGCGCCGGACGAGCAGGATCAGCACCGGCGCGCCGATGAAGGCGACGACGAGCCCGGCCTCCATCTCGCCGGGCAGTGCGACGAGCCGGCCGATGACGTCGGCGGTGAGCAGCAGGACCGGGCCGAGCAGCCCGGACAGCGGCACGATCCACCGGTTGTCCGAGCCGGCGACGAAGCGCGCGACGTGCGGCACCATCAGCCCGACGAACGCGATCGGCCCGACCATCGAGGTGGCCGCTCCGCACAGCAGCACGACGGCGACGACCACGGTGAGCCGGCCCCGCCGGACGTCCTGGCCGAGGCCGCGGGCGACGTCGTCACCGAGGGCCAGCACGTTCAGCGTCCGGGCCGAGACAAGCGCGAGCACCGCACCGACGGCGACGGCCGGCGCGGTCCAGGTCAGCACGTCCAGCGGA
>JBQGEH010000232.1:0-6672 GCA_052039515.1 Nakamurella sp.
CGGCGTCCAACGGCCTGCTGGTCGCGGTGCTCGGCCGGCTCGACGAGCGCACCACCGCGCTGCTCACCGCCAGCCGCCGCCGCTCGTCGACCGCGGTCGCCCTGTTGCTGGACACCGCGGACTGGGACGGCGCCGCGCCGCCCGTCGTCCCCGCCCCCACCCTGACCGCCGCCGGCTGGCGGGTCGTCCCGGTCGGCCGCGGCGACCACCTCGCCCAGGTGTGGCGGCGGGCGTGTGCCGTCGACGACGGCTTCGGCTCCCGCGTCCGCGCCGCCCGATGACCCCCCGCCCTGGAGTACCGCGATGAGTGCGCCGACCCTGTCCCGTCCGCCGGCCGCCGGGTCGTCCACCCCCGGGTCCGGACGGCAGCCCGTCACGCCCAAGCCGTTCGCGAGCGCGCTGGGTGCGCTGTCGGTCCTGGCCGGCAGCGTCGCCCTGGGCACCATCCTGGACGGCGGCGAGTGGGTGCCGCCGATGATCCAGATCGTCGGCCTGGTCTGGCTGATCGGCTTGGGCTGCCGGCTGCTGCGGGTCCCCGCCCCGGTCACCGTGCTGGCCCAGGCGGCCGGCATCGTCGTCACGCTGACCGCGGTCTTCACCAGCGGGGGGTACGGCGGACTCATCCCCAACGCGCGGGCGATCCGGGAGGCGCACGCCCTGCTGAACGGGGCGTGGGACCAGATCGTGCAGAGCACGGTGCCCGCGCCCGCCTCCCCCGAGCTGAGCTTCCTCATCGCCGTCTCGCTCGGTCTGATCGCGCTCATCGTCGACTTCTTCGTCTCCGAGGTGGACGCGCCCGCGCTGGTCGCGCTGCCGTTGCTGTGCCTGTACTCGGTGCCGGCGTCGATCAGCGAGGCGCTGTTGCCGTGGTGGGCGTTCGCGTTGCCGGCCGCGGCGTACGCGCTGCTGGTCGCGGTGGCCGGGCACCCCGGCCGGCGGGTCGGGTTGCGGGCGGGCGCGGGGGTCGCGGTGGCCGGCGGTCTCGCGCTGGTGCTGGCCATCGGGTCCAGCGTGCTGGTCGCGGACTCCATCACCGAGGTCGGCACGGCCGGTCGCCTGGACCGCAGCGGCCAGGGCGGCGGCAGCAGCAACATCGGCCTGTCGGCCTTCGCGTCGCTGCACGGGGACCTGGTGCGGGGCGACTCGCGGGAGGTGCTGCGGGTGACCGGCCTGTCCGGGCCCGACTACCTGCGCACCACCGCGCTGGAGGCGTGGACCGCCGGCGAGGGCTTCGGTCTCGTCGACCCGGACAACGGTGCCCGGTCGGCCGGCACGCCGATCGACGTCAGCCCGCTGGCCCGCAACCCCGCCGCACTGCCGACCACCGTCGACGTGCAGGTGCTGAGCTTCTCCGACCGGTTCGTGCCGATGTACCAGGGCACCTCGCAGGTGACCGGCCTGGACGGCGACTACTCCTACAACCCCGAGCTGGGCTCGATCTTCCGGGACTCCTCGACCCGCCCCAACGACTACCGGCTGGCGGTCAACGAGGGCGACATCCCGCAGGAGCTGCTCGAGGCCGACACCGTCACCCCCACCCCGGAGCTGGTGTCCGCGGACGGCGTCTCGTCGCTGGCCGTCGAGGACGCGCAGCGGGTCACCGCGTCCGGGACCACCCCGTTCCAGAAGGCGCTGCTGCTGCGCGAGTGGTTCCGCGACGCCGCCAACGGGTTCACCTACGACCTGTCGGTGCCGGTGGGCAACAGCGGTGACCTGCTGACCGACTTCCTGACCAACAAGCAGGGCTACTGCGAGCAGTACGCCGCCGCGATGGCGATCATGCTGCGGACGCTGAACATCCCGGCCCGGGTGGCGATCGGCTTCACCTCCGGCACCCAGGAAGCCGGCGGCAGCTGGCTCATCGACAGCCACGACGCGCACGCCTGGGTGGAGGTCCGCTTCGACAACGCCGGCTGGGTGCGCTTCGACCCGACGCCGTTGGACCGCTCGACACCGCCGAACGACGGCTTCGCGCCGAGCAGCGCCCCGTCGTCGGAGGCGACCGCGCCGACCACCGCCGACACCCAGGGCGTGGATCCCGGGGACGTGCCCAGCGACGAGCCGCGGCTGACCCGGACCGACTTCACCACGGTGACGGTGGCCGGCGAGGCGACCGACGACGCGGCGCCGTTCTGGCGACCGTGGATGACGTGGACGCTGGTCCTGGTGCTCGTCGTCGCGGCGGCCCTGACCGTGCCCGGGATGGTGCGGCGGCGCCGGCGGGACCGGCGGCTGGCCACGGCCGGTGGTGGCGGGAGCGGCGCGGCGGCCGCCGCGTGGAGCGAGGTCGAGGACCTGGCCGCCGATCACGGGGTCGCTCTGGACCCGGCGGTGAGCATCCGCAAGGCCGCCAACCAGCTGGCCCGGGAGGGCAAGCTGACCGAGGTGTCGCGGGACGGGCTGCGCCGGATCGTGCTGGCCACCGAATCGGCCTGGTACTCGGCCAGGCCCTCCTCCACATCGTCCGGGGCGGATGACGCCGGAACGGTCCCGGGGGTCTCGGGCACGGCCACCTCGGCAGGGACCGGGGCGGCGACCGCCACCCTGGTCCGCGATGAACCGGACCTCGCCGAGGACGTCCGCCGGATCGGGGTGGACCTCGGTCACGCCGCACCCCGGAGCCTGCGCGACCGGTTGCTGCCCCGGTCGGTCCTGCGCCGCCGCCGCTGAGCCGGTCGCGGGTCGGGCTGGGTGCGACGGCCGGCCGTTGGCGCTGTCGGTCCCTCCAGGTGTCTCAGCTCTTCCCGGTGCCCGGTGCGACCGGGCCGACGCGGCGGGGCGCGGTCCCGGGGCGGACGGGCTCGCATCGTTGCCGGTTCGACAGCGGGGCGCGGCCCTGAGCCGGGTTGGCCGGGGTCTTCGCCGGTGTGGCCCTGAGACCGAGGCTCCGCGCCGGGGCGCGCGGGTCACGAGGCGCCGGGATCGGCGGGCCTCTCCCGGTGCTGGATCCGGCCTTCGCCCCGCCCGGGCGGTCACCACCGGAAACCGCGGTGTGGGCGGTCCCTTCCGACCGCGGGTGCCGGTGCGCCGTGGGTCCAGCGAGGACCGGGCGCCGGCGCCGGCCCGCGGACGGCCACCCCCGTCCGGGTCCGGGGGCCAGCGGCGGGTGCGCGAGGCGCGCCGCCCGGTGCCCCGGAAAACACACAGGGGCGGACCCGTGAAGGTCCGCCCCTGCGAAAAGACGAGGTCGAGCAGAAAGTCTATTCCTGGTCGAAACGACGGCGGAAACGCTCTTCCATCCGGTCCGACAGGTTCGAGTTCTGCTTCTTGGCCGGAGCGGCGGCACCGCCACCGGTCATCGCACCGCGGCCGGCCGGCTGACCGAAGACCAGCAGACCGACACCCACGACCATCAACACGAACCCGATGACGCTGGCGGTGACTCCGAGACCCAGGTTGTCGGCGGCGAAGATGACCCCACTGACGAGGCAGACGAGACCTATCAGGAACGCGATGCCCGCGATGAACGGCCGACGTCGGCGGATGCGTCGTTCATCGACGCTGTTGGCGAACTTCGGGTCGTCCTCGTAGAGGGCGCGCTCGATCTGGTCGAGCATGCGCTGCTCATGCTCGGAGAGCGGCATTGATACTCCTCCGGCACCGGTGGGGGTGTGTGGTAGCGACAGGTGGGCGCGTCGTCAGCGTAATGCTGCCACGTAGGTCCAGAATACGAGCAGTTTCGACCGACTTCCACAACATCTTGTACCCACCTGATGGCGACCCGGTCACCACCCGGTCGATGTGGTGTGCGCGCCTCCCGGAGCACCGCGGGACCGCCCCCGAAAGCCCCGTCCGGTCCCGCCCCGGAAGCCCGTCCGGTCCCTCCCCGGCACCCCGACGGGCGCGCCACCGCCGCGCGGTCGGGCCTGCCGTCGCCTCGCGGCGGACGTCCGTCGACTCAGTCGTCCGGCCGTTCCCGGACCCTCGGTGCGAGCAGCGACGCGGGCCGCATCACCCCGGCGCCGAAGCGGGCGATGACCGCGTCGGCGGCGGCCTCGGCGTCCTTCCAGCCGCTGCGCGGTGCGTCGTCGAAGCTGAGCTGCCCGTCGGGCTCGCCGGCCTGCTCGAGCTGGTCCAGCTTGACGCTGAGCAGCCGGACCGGGCGGCGGGGGTCGAGACGGGTCAGCAGCTCGACCGCGACCTCGTGGATCCGCCGGGTGAGATCGGTGGCCGCGGGCAGGGTCTGCGCCCGGCTCACCGTGGAGAAGTCGTCCCAGCGGACCCGGATGGACACCGTGCGGGCCCGCTGGCCGCTGGCCCGCATCCGGCGGCCCACCCGTTCGGCGAGCCGCAGCAGCTCCCGGGACATCTCCGCGCGGTCGGTGAGGTCGGCGGCGAAGGTGGCGTCGGCGCTCATCGACTGCTCGGGAGCCCGTTCGACGACCTCGCGCGGGTCCCGGGCCCATGCGAGATCGTGTAGCTTCACCGCGGCGGCGGCCCCGACCAGGCTGGTCAGAGTGCTGCGATCCAGGTGGGCGAGGTCGCCGATGGTCCGGATCCCGACCCGGCGGAGTCCCTCGGCGGTCTTGGGGCCGACTCCCCACAGCGACTCGACCCCGAGCGGATGCAGCACCGCGAGCGCCTGCTCCGGCGGCACCACCAGCAGGCCGTCGGGCTTGGCCAGGGTGGAGGCCAGTTTGGCCATGAACTTGCTCGCGGCGACACCGATGGTGCACGACAGCCCCAGCTCCGCGGACATCCGTTCGCGGAGCCGGACCGCCACGGCGGCCGGACTGCCCGCGATCCGACGGAGCCCACCCACGTCGAGGAACGCCTCGTCCACCGACAGCGCCTCGACCCGCGGGGTGACGTCGCGGAACAGCCGCATCACCTCGGCGGACGCCTCGCTGTAGGCGGCCATGTCGGGCTCGACGACCACGACGGCCGGGCACAGCGCCTGGGCGCGGGCCACCGGCATCGCCGACCGCACCCCGTGCGCCCGGGCCTCGTAGGTCGCCGACAACACGACGCCGCGGCCGCGGGTGGAGCCCACCAGCATCGGGACGCCCCGGAGTTCGGGTCGGCGCCGCAGCTCGACGGTGGCGTAGAACGCGTCCATGTCCGCGTGCAGCACCCGGCAGGCGCTGTCGTCGACCGCCGTCGGGTCGGCCGTGACCAGCCGACGACGACCGGTGCTCGCGCCCACGCCACTCCCCTCCCGGTGCTGTCGGATCCACCCGCGGCGGGCCGGGTCCCCGCCCGAGCCACTTCAGTCCGGTCGCCCGCCGGTCCCGGCCCGGAAGCCCGCCGCCGGGCACGCCGTCACCGCCAGTCTGCGCCCTCCGCGGAGGTGGGGGCGGCACGGGTGCGCCAGCGGGCGGTCGGGCACCCGGCTCACCGTCGATCCCGGGCGGCGTCGTGATACGAACGGGGCCGGAAGGGGATGCCCGTGCTGGTCGTCAGTGTGCTCTCGCTCAAGGGCGGCGTCGGGAAGACGACCGTCGTCCTCGGTCTCGCGTCCGCGGCGCGCCACCGAGGTCTGTCCACGCTCGTGGTCGACCTCGACCCGCAGGCCAACGCCACCCTGACGCTGGACCCCCGCCGGAGCCCCGCGGACACCGCCGACATCGCGACCGTCCTGGCCGGTGGCCGGGTGGCCGGGGCGGTGGCCGCCACCGGCTGGGGTGACCGGGTGCGGATCGTCCCGGGCAGCGAGGCCGTCGAGGCCTCCAACCACCCGGACCCGGCGACGCCCACGCTGGCCCGGCTCCGGGACGCGCTCGAGGCGGTCGATCCGCCACCGGACCTGGTGCTGGTCGACTGTCCACCGTCGCTGGGCCAGCTCACCCGTACCGGCCTGGTGGCCGGCAACGCCGCGGTGCTGGTGACCGAACCGGGCCTGTACGCCGTCACCGGGGTGCAGCGAGCGGTGGAGGCGGTCGAGGACGAGCGACGACGACATCGACCGGACCTGCGGGTCGCCGGGGTCGTGGTGAACCGGGTCCGCGCCCGCTCGACCGAACACGACTTCCGGGTGGCCGAGCTGCGGGGGCTTTTCGGCTCCCTCGTCCTCGAGCCGACCCTGCCCGACCGCAGCGCCGTCCAGCAGGCGCAGGGCGCGGGCGTGCCGATGCACGACTGGCCCGGGCCCAGCGCCCGCCAGCTGGCCACGGCCTTCGACCGCCTGCTGGCCTCGATCCGGGCCGACGCGAGCTGATCTCGCACCCACTCCCCCCGTCGCCGACGGGCCGAAGATCAGGCGGCCATCAGCAGGGAGTCGTCGATCAGAGCGAGGAACTGGCCGGTGCGCCGGATCAGGTCGTCGGTCTCCTCGTCGGTGATCAGCCGCGTCATGCCGGCCTCCGCCGCCTTGCGCTTGGCCGAACCGGCGGCGAAGAACGCCGCCCAGGCGGCGTACTCCGGGGCCAGCCGCTCCAGCTGCACCCAGGCGCTCGCGTTGCGCACGGTCCGCGACACCGGCCGGGGCAGCGTCGCGAGCACGGCGGACGCACCGCGCAGCGCGCCCCGGTGGGCGGCGGCGTAGCGATCGGCGAGGTCGTCGGCGGCCATCGCCCGGTCGAGGCAGCGGTGCGCGTCGGCGAGGATCTCGCGCACGCCCGCGGAGGCCGGGGCCGGCATCGGAGCCGAACGGCGGGCGCTGCCGGCCGCGGCACGACGGACCGGTGCCCGGCGGGCGGGTGCGACGGCGCGCAGACCGGTCGGCTCGGTGCC
>JBQGEH010000233.1:0-4566 GCA_052039515.1 Nakamurella sp.
GAGTGAGAATGTGACGATGACGACAGCGCGGAGGCGGACCCGACGGGTCAGCGTGGCCAGCCAGCTGCTCGTCCTCCAGACCCTGCTGCTGCTGGTCGTGCTGGCCACCGCCGGGGTCACCAGCGTGCTGCTGGCGGCCAACCGGGAGGACTCCGACACCACCGCCGAGGTCCTGCGGGAGGCCGGGGCCGTCGCGTCCGACCCGTGGGTGGCCGAGCAGGTCGTCACGGCCGACCCGACGAGCACCCTGCAGCCGTACACGGAGCGGCTGCGGGCGGCCACCGGCACCAACTTCATCGTGGTGATGAGCCCCGGTCGGACCCGCTTCACCCACACCGACCCCAGCCAGATCGGTGGTCAGTTCCTCGGCAACATCGACCGGGCCCTGGCCGGACAGACCTTCACCGAGACCTACACCGGCACCCTGGGCCCGTCGGTGCGGGCGGTGTCACCGATCCGCGACGCCACCGGGACGATCGTGGCGCTGGTCAGCGTGGGGGTGACCACCGACGCCATCCACACCCAGTTCGTCGCGCAACTGCCGGTGCTGGTGGTGGGGCTCGCGGTCGCGTTGATCGCGTCGATGGTCGGGGCGACGCTCGTCAGCCGGCGGTTGCGGCGCCAGACCAGCGGGCTGGACCCGAAGGGTCTGGAGGAGCTGTACGCCTCGCACGACGCGGTCCTGCACTCCATCCGGGAGGGCCTGCTGGTCGTCGACCACACCCGCACGATCGCCATGATCAACGACGAGGCGATCCGGTTGCTGGGTGTTCCCGGGGCCCGGGCCGGCGTCCGGATCGCCGATCTGGCGCTGCCCGAGACCCTGCTCGACCTGTTCGCCTCGGGCGTGCCGGCCCGCGACGAGATGCACCTGGCCAACGACCGGGTGCTGGTGGTGAACCAGACGGCGGCGACCTTCCACGGCCGCAGCTACGGGACCGTCGCCACGCTGCGGGACCGCACCGAGATGGAGTCCCTCACCGGCGAACTCGACACGGTGCGGGCGTTCGCCGAGTCGCTGCGCTCCCAGGCGCACGAGGCGTCCAACAAGCTGCACACCGTCGTGACACTGGTCGAGACCGGCCGGTACGACGCGGCTGTCGAGTACGCCACCTCCGAACTGGAGCTCTCGCAGTGGCTCACCGACCGGGTCGTCGGGTCGGTGCAGGAGCCGGTGCTGGCGGCCCTGCTGCTGGGCAAGATCTCGCAGGCGGCGGAACGGGGTGTGGAGCTGCGGATCACCGACGACACCCGGATGCCGGCCGGCGCGGTCCCGGTGCCCGATCTCGTGACCGTGTTGGGCAACCTCCTCGACAACGCGCTCGACGCCACCGCGGAGGGGCCGCTGGACGGGACCCGGGTGGTCGAGGTGGCGGTCATCCCCGAGGACGGCGATCTCGTCATCGAGGTGAGCGATTCCGGTCCCGGACTGCCGCCGGAGCTGCAGGAGTCCGCCTTCACCCGCGGCTGGTCGACCAAGACCGTCACCACCCCCGGGGGACGGGGGCTGGGGCTCGCCCTGGTGAACCAGGTGGTGCGCCGGCACCGGGGGGTCATCGAGATCGACGACGGCCCACTGGGTGGTGCGCACTTCACCGTGCGGCTGCCGATGGTCCGCAGCGCCGCCGGGGTCGCCCCGTGACGGCCGTACCGGCGTCCTCCGACGGGGACGGCATCGCGGTGCTGGTGGTGGAGGACGAGCCGCTGACCGCCGAGGCGCACGCCGAGTTCGTCGGCCGGGTGGCCGGGTTCCGGGTCGTCGGCCGGGCCACCAACGCACAGGCGGCGATGGCGTTCCTCAAGCAGCAGCACGTCGACATGGTGTTGCTGGACTTCAACCTCCCCGACGCGCACGGACTGGAGATCTGCCGGGCGCTGCGGATGGCCCGGGCCGACGTCGACGTCATCGCGGTGACCGCGAACCGGGATCTGCCGTCGGTGCGGGCCGCGGTGTCGCTCGGCGTCGTGCAGTACATCCTCAAGCCGTTCACGTTCCGCTCGCTGCAGGACAAGCTCGTGCAGTACCGGGAGTTCCGGCAGCAGCTGCGCGACGGCAGCAGCATCTCCGGGCAGCTCGACATCGACCGGGCGCTGGCCACCCTGCGCCGCACCGGGGGCGAGACGCTGCCGTCCGGGTTGACAGAGGCGACGCTGCAGGACGTCTCGCGCGTGCTGCAGGAACAGCGCGCGGTCGCCGCGGACACCGGTCTGTCCGCGCTCGAGGTGGCCACCCGCAGCAACCTGTCCCGGGTCACCGCCCGCCGGTACCTGGAGCATCTCGTCGACTCCGGTCCGGTGCAGCGCCACCAGCGGCACGGCCGCAGCGGCCGGCCCGAGATCGAGTACCGCTGGACGGCTCTGTAGGACGCACCGCGGCACGGCCGGTCCGCCGGGAGCGGCCTGTGTCACAGTGGTCGGATGACCGAACCAGGCGTGGACCCCGACGACCTCCCACCCGTGGGCACTCCGGACTACCCGGAGATCGACCCGTCGGCACCGATCCCGGACGATCCCGGCGAGCTGCTGCCGGACACTCCGGAGACGCTGCCGCCGCCGCCGGTGGAGCCGGTCCCCGACGAACCCGAGCACCCGGTCCACCCCAACGACCCGCTGAACCCGGACGACCCCGACGAGCCGGGCGGGCCGACGCACGTCCCGGTGCCGGCCTGAGAGGACTGACATGACGGACGTGGTTGCGGCACCGCCGCGCCGGGCAGGGGAGATCGCATGCCGCTGAGCTCCGCTGAGGGAAAGCCCTGGACCAAGGGACGTATCGACGATCTGGCCGCCCAGGTCGGGCCGCTGGAGGTGCTCGACATCGGTCCCGGTGTCGGCACGTACGCGAAACTGCTGGCGGGACCGTCGGTGTCGAAGCTGACCGGCCTGGAGATCTACGAGCCGTACGTGCACACCTACCGGCTGCGCACGTACTACGACGAGATCGTCATCGGGGACGCACGGGAGACCGACCTGCCGACCTGCGATGTCGTCATCCTCGGTGACGTCGCCGAGCACATGACCGCCGAAGCGGCACTGGACCTGTGGGAGCGGTCGGCCGCGGCCGCCCGCCGGGCGGTCTACCTGTCGATCCCCATCGTGCACTACCCCCAGGGCGAGATCGAGGGCAACGAGCACGAGCACCACGTGGTCGACGACTGGGACCACGACAAGGTTCTCGCCGCGTTCCCCGGCATCGGGGCGTTCTGGACAGGCACCGAGGTCGGGGTCTACGAGCGCCGCACCGACTGACCCGTGGGCGCCGTCAGCGCCGGTCGAGGCCGGCGTTGACGGTGTCCAGCGCGCGTCGCAGACCGGCCACGTCGGCGACGTCGTAGAAGGCGTTGGTGAAGCTGCCGCCGCCGAGCATCTCGGCCCCGGTGTTGTCCGGGGTGATCCCGAAGAAGCCGCGGCTGCGACCGATCCACCACGGCCGCCCGGCGTCGTCCCGACGCACCAGGGACACCGTGAGGTGCGACCCGTCGCCGGTCGAGGTGACGGTGAGCGGCGCGTCACGGAGCGGGATCTCGGTCGTCGCGCCGCCGGTCACGATGTAGGCCGTGTCGCCGGTCAGGCCGTACACGGTGTTCCGCGCCCGGCGTTCCTTGACGAAGAACCGGCCGACCGCGGCCCAGAGCGCGACCGCGCCGAACACGGCGCCGAAGATCCAGAAGAACCACGGCGCGCCCTTGCTGATCGCCAGGTACAGCCAGACCGCGATGAAGCAGACCATGAAGACGCTGGCCGGGATCATCACGCGATCGGCCCGGGTGAAGCGCACCGACGGATCGGGACGCCCCGCCCAGAGCACGGTCTCGCCGGGCGGCACGTGGTGTTGCAGGACGGTGCGGGGGTCGGTGTCGATCACGGGGCGGCCTCCGGGGTCGGTGCAGGGTGGGCGGCGAGGAAGGCACGGGCGCGACGGGCCTGGCGGGTGGCATAGGGCGCGGACACCACGATCAGCAGGACCAGGAACCCGACGAAGAGCCAGTAGCCCCGGCTGTCAGAACGCAGCGCGTTCCCGGTGAAGAGGGCGACGATCCCCGCGGTCACCCAGACGTCGGTCTGGGCACCCACCAGGCCCTGCGCGACGCGGCGGGTCAGAGGAAGATGTGCCGGCACGGTGTCCGCTCGGCCCTGCACCTGGCGCAACAGGTCACGACGCTGCGCCACGGTGAGCACCTCCAACGGACGATTGCGCTCGCGCGATCGACGGAAGCGGCTCTGCCCCCGGGTCCTGACGAAGCCGACGATGATCGCGGCGAAACCTGTCACGAACAGCACCCACCCCGTCACGAGCCGCCAGCCCGGGACGGCGTCCCGGTCGCGTGGTCCGTGCCCTCTCGCGAGCAGGTAGCCGATCACGACGGCCACGGCCACCGCCACCAGAATCAGCGGGATCCCCCGGCCCCAGGTGCTCACCCGACGGCTCCGCAGGAACGACTCCGCCTCCGGCGGCGGGTGTTCACCGGCCAGCTCCAGGGCCATCCGCATCCGCTCGTCGTCGGTCGCGTCCGTCATGCTGCCCCCCGGGTCGTCGTCACACGGCTGATACCCACCGTCGGGGGA
>JBQGEH010000234.1:0-5756 GCA_052039515.1 Nakamurella sp.
CGACGGGGTCGAGCCGCCGGCCGGTGACCACTGGCGGGTCGGCAGCGGGATGGCGATGTCGATGATCGACACCATCCCGCCGCGCGGACACTTCGCCGACGCCTCGGTGACCGCCGAGGCCGACGGCAGCTTCACGGTGCGGGTCGGGACGGCCGAGTTCGGCAACGGCACGGCGACCGTGCACACCCAGATCGCGGCGTCGGTGCTGGGGGTCGGGGTGGACCGTATCCGGCTGCTGCCGTCGGACACCGACGCGGTCGAGCACGACACCGGCGCCTACGGCTCCACCGGCGTGGTCGTCGCCGGCCACGCGGTGCTGCGGGCGGCGGAGGACCTGCGGACCCGGATGATGGTCGCGGCCGGCCCGGTCGCCGGGATGGTCGGGCGCGGCCGCGACGACGGCTCCGGACGGTCGATCGCATTCAACGTGCAGGCGTTCCGCGTGGCGGTGGACGTGCGCACCGGCGAGGTCCGCATCCTGCGGTCGGTGCAGGCCGCCGACGCCGGCTTCGTGATGAACCCGGCGCAGTGCCGCGGGCAGGTCGAGGGCGGGGTCGCACAGGCCATCGGCACCGTGCTCTACGAGGACATGCGCACCGACCCGACGGACGGGCGGGTGCTGACGGCGACCTTGCGCGAGTACCACATCCCGCAGTTCGCCGACGTGCCGCGGACGGAGGTGCTGTTCGCCTCGACATCGGACGCGCTGGGTCCGTTCGGGGCGAAGTCGATGAGCGAATCGCCCTACAACCCGGTGGCCCCGGCGCTGGTCAACGCCATCGCGGACGCGACGGGGGTGCGGTTCACCTCGCTGCCGCTGACCTGGGACCGGGTGTGGGCGGGACTGGCCGCCGCCGGGGTCGTGCCGGGCACAATGACGGTGTGAACGCGATCCTCAACGTCATCTGGCTGGTGCTGTGCGGGATCTGGATGGCGATCGGCTACGTCGCCGCCGGCCTCGTCGCGTGCGTCCTGATCATCACCATCCCGTTCGGGCTGGCCGCGTTCCGGATCGCCGGCTTCGCGCTGTGGCCGTTCGGTCGGCGGGTGGTCGACCGGGCGGACGCCGGCTCGCCGTCGGTGATCGGCAACGTCGTGTGGTTCGTGCTGTTCGGCTGGTGGCTCGCGCTGGGGCACCTCATCACCGGGATCGCCCTGTGCGTGACGATCATCGGCATCCCGCTGGGTCTGGCCAACTTCAAGCTGATCCCGGTGTCGCTGGTGCCGTTGGGCAAGGTGATCGTGCCGACCGACGACCCGTACCTGCAGTGGCGCGGGACGCCGACCCGCGCCTACTGATCCGCCGTCACTTCTTCTTCAGCGGGTCGTTGCCCCAATTCATCAGGGAATACCGCCAGCGGGAGTGCTCGACGTCGTCGGACGGACCCTGCGCCCGGTGCCGGTGCACGTACCCGACGACCTTCTTCATCCACGCGACGTCGTCGTCGGTGAGGTCGTCCTTCTTCGTCCGCAGGATCTCCACGATCCGGCGTCCGGAGTGGTGGCCGGTCGACTCACCGCCGTCCTTCTTCTGGCCGACGTCCTTGGACTCGTCGGTGTCCAGCCAGTGCTCGATCTCCGACGCGGTCATGTTGACCGCGTCCTTCCAGTCGTCCCAGACCTCGTCCAGGTCCTTCTTCGTGTCAGCCATGCCGTGGTAATTCCCCGTCGCCCGGGGGCGGCAACCGTCGCCCCGCCCGCCGTTGGTCCGGCGTTCATCCACGGGGGAGCACAATCGGGGAGTGCAGAGTGCTCCGATGATGGTCGTGTCCGACATGGACGGGACGCTGTTGAACGAGGTGGGGGTGGTCACCCCGCGGACCGCCGAGGCGCTCAAGCGCGCGGACGCGGCCGGCGCCCGGGTGGTCATCGCCACCGGGCGGCCGATCTGGTGGCTGGGACCGGTCATCGACGCCGGGTTCGACGGGGTCGCGGTGTGCATGAACGGTGCGGTGGTCTACGACATCGCCGCCGACCAGGTGCTGTCGTCGTCGCTGCTGCCCGCCGGGGTGGCGACGGAGTTCGTCACCGACCTGGTCGCGTTGGAACCGAACTTCGCCCTCGCCGTCGAGCGCGCCGGGACGCAGCTGACGTCCTGCTTCGCCGAGGAGAGCTACGACCACCCGTGGGCGGACGGGGTGTTCCAGCGGGTGTCGCGGGCCGAGCTGCTGTCCGAGCCAGTGGCGAAGCTGCTGGTGCGGGGAGTGGAAGGGTCGGCGGACCTGGCCGCGCACGCCCGGGCGGTGGCCGGTGACCGGGTCGCGGTGACCTACTCCACCGACGACGGACTCATCGAGATCGCCGCACCCGGTGTCAACAAGGGGGCGGCACTCGACCGGCTCGCGGTCGGCTGGGGCATCGACCCGGCCCGGGTGGTCGCCTTCGGCGACATGCCCAACGATCTGGAGATGCTGTCCTGGGCGGGGCACGGGGTGGCGATGGGCAACGGCCACACCGAGGTCCACGCGGTGGCCGACGAGGTCATCGGACTGCACCACGAGGACGCCGTCGCGCTGGTGCTCGAGCGCTGGTTCTAGCCGACCCGGTGGTGGGCCACGATGTGGCTCAACAGGTCCCGGGCGGCCCCGGCCGGCGGCTGCGGCGGGCCGGACCACACCGCGCGGAGGATGCGGCGCAGGTCCAGGTCGGCGACGGGAACGGCCCGCAGCCTCCCGGTGGCCAGGTCGTCGGTGAGGGCGAGCGCGCTCAGCACCGCGGGCCCCGCCCCCGCCAGCACCGCGGCCCGCACCGCTGAGGTGGTCGACAGGGCCATCACCGGGGGTGCCTGCTCACGGTCGCCGAGAGTGCGACGGAGGGCCTGGCTCAACGCGTCCCGGGTGCCGGAGCCCTCCTCGCGGCTGACCAGCGGGGTGTCGTTCAGCTGCCGGGCGGTGAGGGTGCGGCTGCGCCGGACCCACGGATGATCCGGTCGGGCGACGACGACCAGCGCGTCGTGGCCGACGACCCGGCTGCGGATCCCGCGCGGTACTGACGGGCCCTCGATGAAGCCGAGATCCGCTCTGTTGTCGCGGATGTCGGCCAGCACGTGGTCGGTGTTGGTCGCGGTGAGGGTGACCTCGGTGGGCTCCCGACCGCTGGCGTGGAACGCGACCAGCCACCGCGGCAGCAGCTGCTCGGCGACGGTCAGGCTGGCGCTGATCCGGAGGTGACTGCGCCGGTCGTGCCGCAGCGCGGCCAATCCGGCGTCGAACTCGGTGGCGATGCCGATCAGCCGGTCCGCCCACGCGGCGACCGTGACGCCGGCAGCCGTGAGGGTCGAACCCTGCGGGGTGCGCCGGACCAGCGGGACGCCGGTCTGGGCCTCGAGAGCGGCGATCCGCGCGGAGACCGCCTGCTGGCTGACGCCGACCTCGCGTGCGGCGGCGTTCAGGCTGCCGGTCCGGGCGACCGCGAGCAGCACCTCGAGGGCGGCGAGGTCGGGCATCCGGGGGCTCAGCACGCTCGGAGCCTATCCCGAGCGCCACAAGTGCACCTTGTAACCGGACAAGTCGGGGACGGCTACCGCGCTCCTGGACGCCGCGACATTCTCGATCCATGACCACTTCCACCGATGTCCGGCCGATCGCAGTCCCGCGGGCGTCGGCGCTGTCCGGCCTCGGACCCAACTGGTTCGCGTCCGTCATGGGCACCGGGATCGTCGCGGTCGCCGCGGCGACGCTGCCCGTCGACGTCCCCGCGCTGCGGGTCCTGGCGACGGCGTTCTGGTTGCTCGCAGTCGCGTTGCTGGTGGCGTTGACGGCGGCGACGGCGCTGCGCTGGTACCGGTTCCCGGCTGCCGCGCGAGCCCATCTGAGCGACCCGGTGATGGCGCACTTCCACGGCGCGCCGGTGATGGGGGTGCTGACCGTCGGAGCCGGAACCCTGCTGGTGGGAACGGATCTGATCGGTTCCCGGTGGGCGGTCGGCATCGATCTGGTGCTGTGGAGCGTCGGTACGGTCGGGGGTCTCGCCGGTGCCGTCGTCGTCCCCTGGCTGCTGCTGAGCCGCCGCCGGCTCACCGTGGCCGGTGCGTTCGGCGGGTGGCTGATGTCGGTGGTGCCGCCGATGGTCTCGGCCTCCACCGGGGCGTTGCTGGTGCCGCACCTGCCGTCTCGGCTGCAGGTCCCGATGCTGGTGGCGGGCTACGGGATGGTCGCGTTCAGCCTGGTCGCGTCGGTCGTGGTGGTGGCGGTGCTCGGCTACCGGTTGGTCGTCCATCCCGCCGGTCCGGCAGCCATGGTGCCGACCCTGTGGATCGTGCTCGGACCGCTCGGGCAGTCGGTGACGGCAGTGAATCTGTTGGCAGACGCGGCGGTCCCGGTGCTGCCGGCGGCGACGGCGTCGGCGCTGATGACGGTCGCCGTCGACTACGGGTCGGTCGTGCTCGGGGCGGCTGCGCTGTGGGCGATCTACGCGGCGGCGGTGACGGTGCGGACGGCCCGGCGGGGCGGCCTGCCGTTCACCCTGACCTGGTGGTCGTTCACCTTCCCGGTCGGGACCTGCGTGACCGGTGCGAGCGGTATGGCGCGGCACACCGGGTCGGTGGTGTTCGCGATCGTTGCCGTCGTGCTCTTCGTGCTGTTGGTCGCGGCGTGGTCGGTGGTGGCGGCCCGGACGGTCGCCGGGTGCCGTCGGGGTGAGCTGTTCGCGCCGGCGGTGGGTCTGTCCGCGGTCGCGCTGCCGTCGTGAGGGGTGATCGGGGGCGGGGCTGCACGCGTACCCCCCGGCGAACTGTGTGCACAGACCTTCCCTCGAGCCGCTCAGTGCACTAGAATCGTACACATGTTCGTATCTGCGGCGAAGTCGGCTGAGGCGCCCACAGGCCTCCCGGCGGACACGGCTGCGCTCGCCACGATGATCGACCGGCTGCGGGATCACGGTTGCACCGGCGACGGGGACGCGGAGCGGGTCACGCAGATCGGGCTGCTCGAGACGCTGAAGGCGGTCGCCTCGGCGGTGCAGGCGGTGCTGACCGCCGACCTGGCCCGATCCCGGCAGGACGAGTTGGCACGGACCGCGACGGAGTCGGTGCGGGACAAGGCCCGCCGGGACGTCGGTGCGCAGGTGGGGCTGGCGCGGCGGGTCAGCCCGCGGATCGGTGCCCGGCTGGTCGGGATGGCCACGGTGCTGACCGGTGAGATGCCGGGGCTGATGCACGCGTTCCGACGCGGCGCGGTCGACGAATACCAGGCGCTGCTCGTGGTCGCCGAGACCGCCACGCTGTCCCGGGAGCACCGGCAGGCCGTGGACGGCGAACTCGCGGCCCGGTTCGGCACCCTCAGCGCTCGCCGCGCCCGGTCCAAGGCTGCGTCGATCGGCTACCGCCTCGACCCCGAGCAGGCGGTGCGTCGCCTGCGGAAGGCCCACGCCGACCGGCGGGTGACCCTGCGGCCGGCTCCCGACACCATGTCCTACCTGACCGCCCTGCTGCCCGCCGCCGACGGTGTGGCGGTCCTGGCTGCGCTGACCCGGCACGCCGCCACCGCCACCGCCCGCGGCGACGAGCGGGGCAGGGGAGCGCTGATGGCCGACGAGTTCGTCGCCCGACTCCTCCAGCCCGCAACGTCCGGCGCTGGTTCCGAGGTCGAGGTCGAGGTCGAGGTCGAGGACGAGGACGAGGCCGTTGCCGACAGCGACGGCGCCGCAGCCGCCGACCACCTCACCGACGGACTGCCGACCGCCCCGGACGGCGTGAACGTCGAGATCCAGCTGATCATGACCGACCGCACCCTGCTCGACGGCGACATGGAGCCCGC
>JBQGEH010000235.1:0-2388 GCA_052039515.1 Nakamurella sp.
ATGTTCGGCAGCACCTGGGTCCGGGCGATCCGGAACCGCCCCGCCCCGGTCAGGCGGGCCGCCTCGATGAACTCCTGGACCATGACGCGTCGGGTCGCGGCCTCGGCGACCCGGGCGATCGGTGGCACGTAGACGATGGTCACCGCGATGATCGTGTTGGTCAGCCCCGGACCGAGCGCAGCGCCCACGGCGATGGCCAACAGGATCGCGGGGAACGCGTACAGCATGTCCATGAAGCGCATCAATGCCGTCCCCACCACCCCGCGCACCATCCCGGCGGTGACGCCGATGACGGTGCCGATCACGGTGGCCGCCACGGTCGGGGCGAAGCCCGCGAGCAGCGAGAGCCGGCCCCCGTACAGGATCCGCGACAGCATGTCGCGACCCTGCTCGTCGGTGCCCAGCGGATGACCCGGCGCTCCGACGTCCTGCAGTCGATCCGTCGGTTGCCCGACCAGCGGATCGTACGGGGTCAACAGCGGGGCCAGCACCGCCCCGAGCGCGAGCAGCAGCACGATGCCGGCCGCGACCATGCCGGTGCGGTTGCGGACGAAGCGGCGCAGCGTGCCGGCCCAGAACGACTGGGCCCGGACCGACTGGTCCTCGGCGTTCCAGCGGTCGCGCAGCTCGGTGGCGGCGGCCCGGTCGGCCGGGCTCACCCCGGCGCCGAAGCTCCTCGGCAGCAACACCGGCACCACCGAACCGAGGGCGGCCGCCCGCAGCGATCCTCCCGGCCCACTGGGCGACGTCGTGGAAGCGGTCATTGCATGGCTCCTCTCACGCGGGGATCGAGAGCGGCCTGGAGCAGGTCGACCACGAGGTTGATGATCACGAAGGTCAGCGCGATCACCAGGGTGGCGCCCTGGACGACCGCGAGGTCACGGGCCGAGATCGCGTTGTAGAGCAGGAGTCCCATGCCCGGCCACCGGAAGATCGTCTCCACCAGCACCGATCCGCCGAGCAGGGCGCCGATCTGCACCCCCGAGGTGGTGAGCACGGGGCTGATCGAGTTGCGGAACACGTGGGCCCTGACCTCCAGCTCACTGAGCCCCTTCGCCCGGAGGGTCTCCACGAAGTCGGCGCCGAAGACGTCGACGATGCCCGCCCGCGTCACCCGCGCCGTGATGGCCATGGTGATCAACGAGCCCGAGAGCACCGGCAGGACCAGCGACCGCAGCGTGTCGACCGGAGTGCCGAAGTCGGCACCGCCGGACGGCAGCAGCTTCAACCCGCCGGCGAACACGCCCAGCAGGATGATGGCCAGGAAGAACGACGGCACCGACAACCCGCCCAGGCTGATCACCGAGACCACCCGGTCGACGACCTTGCCGCGGCGGGTGCCGGCCAGATAGCCCAGCGCCAGCCCGGCGGCGATCCCGAAGGCGGCCGACACCATGGCCAGGACGAACGTGTTCCCCCAGGCCTGCCCCAGCAGGTCAGCCACGTCGCGTCGTCGCTGTTCGCTGTAACCGAGGTCGCCCTGCAGGGCGGCCCCCGCCCACTCGATGTAGCGGACCGGGATCGGGTCGTCCAGCCCGAGCTGGTCGCGGATGGCCTGCCGCTCGGCCGGCGTGGCGTCCTCGGGCACCAGGCCCGCTTCAGGGCTGCCCGGCACCACGGTCATCAGCAGGAAGACGATGATCGACACCCCGACGAGGATGGGGACGGCCAGGCCGATCCGTCGCAGCATCAACCTGATCATGACGGCTCCGCGGTGATCGAGGTGAAGTCGACCCACCACGACTGTGGGTGCACGTAGCCCTTGATGTCGGGCGAGAGCACCCGCAGGTTCAGGTCGTGCATCCAGAACAGGAAGTAGGCCTGGTCGATCGCCCGGGTCATCATCTGCTGCAGGTAGCGGTGCTGCTCCTCCGGCTCGGCCTGCTGGCTGGCCATCGTGTAGGCCTCGTCGATCACCGCATCGGACAGGCCGGCCGCGTTCGGCTGCCCGCCGGGCCGGCGCGAGAAGAACGTCGCGTTGTAGGCGGTGGGCAGCATGCCCGCCGCCGGTGAGGCCCACAGGATGTCGATGTCGGACCACTTGTCGGAGTCGAGTCCGTCCAGCCCGATCGAGATCAACACCGTCCACTCCACCGGGGTGAGGGTGACGCCGACGCCGATCGCAGCGAAGTCGGCCTGCAGCTTCTGCATCATGACGTCGGGGACCATGTTCCCCGCCCCGCCGGTGGTGTCGCCCATGGTGACGGTCCGCTCGCCGGGTGCGTAACCGGCCTCGGCCAACAGGGCCTTGGCCCTCTCGAGGTCGTAGCCGTAGCCCGGGTTGCCGGGCACGAAGTCGGGGTGACCCTCGTAGACGTACTGCGAGGCGGGGTAGCCGACATCGTTCATCAGCGCCGCGCATCCCTCCCGGTCGAGCGCGTGGTTGAG
>JBQGEH010000236.1:0-3309 GCA_052039515.1 Nakamurella sp.
TATGTCGCGCAGCGACTTGAGTTCCTGGAACTCCTTCATCGACTGCAGGTCCGACACCTGCCGGCGCAGTTCCTCGAGCTCCGGCCCGATCTCGCGGGCCAGGTCGGACTGCGCGGTCGCCGCCATCCCGCGGACCTTCGCCATCGTCGTGGTCACCCAGCGGACCGCGACCGGGATGCGCTCCGGGCCGAGGACGAACACCCCGACCCCGAGGATGATGATGATCTCAACCCAGCTGAGGCCGAACAACGGTCGAACCTCCTGCGGCTGTGTGGTGGCCCGGACGGCGGGGCGGGACGGCGAGCGGTGACCACCCTACCGGCGGCAGGCCCGGCGCCGGGGCCGGTCCGGCGGGTGCTGGCGCGTCTCCGGTCGACGAGCGCGTCACTCCTGCGCCATCGTCACGTCGACGGTGAACGCCCGTCCGTCCCGGGACAGTTCCACCGGCACCGTCTCGCCGACGTCGTGGGACTGCACCGCGACGATCAGTTCGTCGGCGCTGCCCACCGACCGGTCACCCACCCTGGTGATGACGTCGCCCTCGACGATGCCGGCGGCCTCGGCCGGGGACCCCGCACGGACGTTCTGCACCTGGGCGCCGAGGGTGGTGCCGTCGGTGGCGGAACGGGCGTCGACGCCGATGGTGGTGTGCACCGCGGTGCCGGTGCGGATGAGCTGCTCGGCGATGTCGCGGGCGTAGTCGATCGGAATGGCGAAGCCGAGACCGATCGAGCCGGAGGCACTGTCGCCCAGGGTGCGGATCGCGGAATTGACCCCGATGACGGCGCCGCTGGCGTCGACCAGCGCGCCGCCGGAGTTGCCCGGGTTGATCGGGGCGTCGGTCTGCAGCGCGTCGATGACGGCGTCGGTGTCGCTGCCCTCCCCGGCCAGTTTCACCGGCCGGTCCAGGGCGGAGATGATGCCGGTGGTGACCGTCCCGGACAGCCCGAGCGGTGACCCGATCGCGATGACCGCGTCGCCGACCTGCAGCGCGGAGGAGTCGCCGAACTGCGCGACGGTCAGGTTGTCGACGTCGACCTTGAGCACGGCGAGGTCGCTGTGGATGTCGCGGGCGACGATGGTCGCCGGCACCCGGGTGCCGTCGGAGAACACCACGGACAGCTGCGATCCGGCGGTGGTCGCCACCGAGGCGACATGGTTGTTGGTCAGGATGTGGCCGTCGCCGTCGAAGACGATGCCGGAGCCGGAGCCGCCGCTGTCGCCCACCCGGATCTCGATCGACACGACCGACGGCATCACGCGGGCCGCCACGTCGGCGACCGAACCGGGCTCGCGTTCGACGGCGGGGGCGACGGTGGCGAGCCGGTAGTCGGGGTCGGCCGTCGCGACCGGGATGCGGGAGGCGGTCAGCGTGCCGATGGCGGCGCCGATGCCGCCGATGAGCAGCGCGAGCACCGCCGCCAGGACCAGCGCCCCGGGCCGGAGCCGCTTCTGGAACAGCGCCTCCCGCAGGCTGTAGCGCACCGCCGGACCGGGCTCGGCCGGGACGGCGACGGGGGCGGTCAGCGCCGGTGCGCCCAGGGACGCGACCGCGCCGGCGTCCCGCCACGGGTTGCGCTCGTCCTCGCCCGGCGGCGCCGGCTCGGTCGGGGGTGCGGGCTCCCGCTGCAGGGACGGTGCGCCGGGTGGCCGGCCGAAGGCGTCGACCAGCACCTCGTCGGCGGGCGGCGCGGTGGGCAGGACGGGCGTCGGCATCCGGTCGCGGGCGGCGAAGGAGCCGGGCACACCGGCGGGACGACCGAAGGTGCCGCGGGCGGCGGGATCGACCGGGGGGCGCCACAGCGGGCGGGGCGCGGCCGCGGGCCGGTCCCGGACGTCCCGGCTCGCGGGGTGGTCGGTCATCGGCCCAGGCTATGCGAACGGCCGACGGGCGCGACGGGAACGGCGGGCACTCCGCTCAGCGGCCCGCGGTGGGGTCGGCCGACGCCGGGCCGGCCGGTGCGGGGGTCGTCGGCGCGGGGGCGGCGGGCGGACCGGGCTGGTAGGCGGCGGGCAGCACCGTCCGCGGTGGGTTCGGAGCCACCGGTTGCTCCTCGGCGGGGCTGCTGGCGGTGGCGAACGCCCCGGCGGCCAGCCCGACCACGAGGGCACCGGCACCCAGCCGGAGCCGCCGGCCGCGGGTGGACTCACGGCCGACGTGGGTGATGCGGATGGCGTGCCCGGTGTGCCGGTCCAGTCCGACGCCGGGCATGCGTGCGGCTGCCGGCAGCGCGACCGGGATGGAGCACAGCGCCGCGGACAGCGAGGACGGCATCTCCGGCGCCGGGGCCGACCGCAGGGTGTCGCGCGCCGAGCTCTGTTCGGCGACCTCGGCGGCGCACTGCGGGCAGCTGGTCACGTGGGCGGCGGCCCGCTGGAAGGCGGTCAGGGACAGCTCTCCGTCGACGTAGGCGACGACGGTGTCCAGGTTGAGGTGGTCGGTGAAGAAACCGGTCACGCCACGCCTCCTGCGAGCCCGAGCCGCAACACCTGCCTGTTCTCCAGTCCGGTGCGCAGCGCCTGCCGCGCACGGTGGATGCGCGACCGCACGGTGCCGAGCTTCACGCCCAGCGTCTGGCCGATCTCCTCGTACGACAACCCCTCGACGTCGCAGAGCACGAGAGCCGCGCGGAACTCCGGCAGCAGGTCGTCGAGGGCGGCCTGCAGATCGGGATCAAGGTTCGCCGCGTCCCACGCGGCCTCCGGCGACGGCTCGCGACCGGCGATGCGGTCGGTCTCCTCCGGCCGCGACTCCATCCGGATGCGCTGCCGACGGCGGACCATGTCGAGGAAGACGTTGGTGGTGATGCGGTGCAGCCAGCCCTCGAAGGAGCCGGGCTTGAACGAATCGAGCGAACGGAAGACGCGGATGAACGTCTCCTGGGTGATGTCCTCGGCGTCGTACTGGTTTCCGGCGAGACGGTAGGCCAACCGGTAGACCCGGTCGCCGTGGTCACGCACGATGTCCTCCCAGGCGGGCGCCACCCAGGCGCCCGTCTCGGTACCGCTGTCCGCCGCAGGAGTGGGCAGGATCGACAGGGGACTCACCTCATTACTTTCTTGCCCTGTACAACGTGGTCGTGCCGTGATTGTTCCCAATCCCCCTGCGAACCATCTGTGAAATGACGTAAAGCGCACTTAAACGTTCAACGACCCGGCCGGGCCTGGCCGAACCGGGGGCCGACGGGGCGGTACGGTGTCCCCCGGTCGCCACGCCCGTCCCCGGGTGGGCGCCGGCCGGCGTGACCGCTCGCCGCGGGCCCGGCCGGACATGTCAGGAAGGAACGCTCGGTGACGTCAAGCCGGTCC
>JBQGEH010000237.1:0-3868 GCA_052039515.1 Nakamurella sp.
TCGAAGAGCTCTTCGTCGATCATGGGTCCGCCCTTACTTGGTGGTGACGAGGGTGCCGATGGGCTCGCCGAGGACGGCACGTGCGATGTTGCCCTCGACCAGCAAGTTGAACACGATGATGGGCATCTTGTTGTCCATGCACAGCGTGAACGCGGTGGCGTCGGCGACCTGCAGGCCCCGCTCGACGACCTCGCGGTGGGTGATCTCGGTGAACATGGTGGCCCCGGCGACCTTGCGCGGGTCGGCGTCGTAGACCCCGTCGACCGCCTTGGCCATCAGCACCACCTCGGCGCCGATCTCCAGCGCCCGTTGGGCCGCCGTGGTGTCGGTGGAGAAGTACGGCATGCCCATGCCGGCGCCGAAGATGACGACACGGCCCTTCTCCAGGTGGCGCCGGGCGCGGCGCGGGATGTAGGGCTCGGCGACCTGACCCATGGTGATGGCGGTCTGCACGCGGGTGTCGATGTCGAACTCGCGCTCGAGGAAGTCCTGCAGCGCGAGGCAGTTCATCACCGTGCCGAGCATGCCCATGTAGTCGGCGCGGGCGCGGTCCATGCCGATGTCGGTGCGCTCGGCGGCGCGGAAGCAGTGGCCGCCGCCGTTGTCGTCGGCGACCTGGGTGCCGGTGGCGACGACCTCGGCGATCTGCCGGGCGACGGTGGACACCACGCGCGGGTCGACGCCGACCTCGCCGGCGCCGAACATCTCGCCGCCGAGCTTGAGCAGGACCCGCTGGAAAGGCCGGCGCACCGGGGAAGGATCTGTCTTGTGCCGATGCACCGGCCTTTCTGCAGGGTGGAACAGGGTCGTGCGGGAGCTGGGCCTGGAGGCTCAGCTGGCGCCGACCTCGAACCGCGAGAACGCGGTGACGGTGACGCCCGCCTCCTCGAGGAGCTTGCCCACGGTCTTCTTCGAGTCCAGGACGGAGGACTGCTCGACCAGGACGGCGTCCTTGTAGAAGCCGTTGACCCGACCCTCGACGATCTTGGGCAGCGCGCCTTCCGGCTTGCCCTCCTCGCGGGCGGTGGCCTCGGCGATGCGGCGCTCGGTCTCCAGCACGTCGGCCGGGACCTCGTCGCGGCTGACGTAGCGGGCACGCAGCGACGCGACCTGCATGGCCGCGGCGCGGGCGACCTCGGCGGCGTCGGCGCCGTCACCGGTGTACTGGACCAGCACGCCGATGGCCGGCGGCAGGTCGGCGGACCGACGGTGCAGGTAGGTGGTGGTCGGGCCGTCGTAGCGCACGACGCGACGCAGCTCGATCTTCTCGCCCAGCTTCGACGACGCGGCGGTGATCGCGTCGGCGACGGTGCCGGAGCCCAGCGGGGCGGCCAGCACGGACTCGACGTCGGCGGTGTCGGCCGACACCGCGTTGACGATGTCGTTGGCCAGCGCCTGGAACTCCTCGTTCTTGGCGACGAAGTCGGTCTCCGAGGCCAGCTCGATGAGCGCGCCTTGGGCGGCGGCGACCAGGCCCTGCGAGGCGGTGCGGTCGGCGCGCTTGCCGACGTCCTTGGCGCCCTTGATCCGCAGGATCTCCACGGCCTTGTCGAAGTCGCCGTCGGTCTCGTCCAGAGCCCGCTTGCAATCCATCATCCCGGCTCCGGTCAGGTCCCGGAGCTTCTTCACTTCAGCAGCGCTCGCCATGATGCTTCTTTCCTTCGTGTCCGTGGTGCTTCACAACAGTGGCCCGCGTCCGCGGGTGGGGGCGGACGATGTCCGCCCCCACCCGACCGTGCGACGGGTCAGACGGTCGTCGTGGTGTCGCCCGACACGTCCTCGCGGGCGGCCTCGTTGGCGGCGCGGGCGCCGGCCTCGGTCTCGGCGACCGGGGCCTCGGTCGGCAGCGCGGCGGTGTCGACGGCCGCGGCCTCGGCGGCGGCGATGACCGACGCGCCGTTCTCGGTGGCGGCGAGCAGCTCGCGCTCCCACTCGGCCAGCGGCTCCTCGACGGCGGTGGTGCCGCCACCGGAGCGGGCCAGCAGGCCCTCGGCGACCGCGTCGGCGACCACGCGGGTCAGCACGGCGGCGCTGCGGATCGCGTCGTCGTTACCCGGGATCGGGAAGTCGACCTCGTCCGGGTCGCAGTTGGTGTCGAGCACGGCCACGACCGGGATGCCGAGCTTGCGGGCCTCGCCGACGGCGATGTGCTCCTTCTTGGTGTCGACGATCCACACCACGGACGGCACCTTGGCCATGTCCCGGACGCCGCCCAGGGTCTTGGCCAGCGTGACCTTCTCCCGGTTCATCTGGAGCAGTTCCTTCTTGGTGCGGCCCGCGAAGTCACCGGCCGCCTCCATGGCCTCGAGGTCGTTGAGGCGCTGCAGCCGCTTGTGCACGGTGGTGAAGTTGGTGAGCATGCCGCCCAGCCAGCGCTGGTTGACGTAGGGCATGTTCACCCGGGTCGCCTGGTCGGAGATGGCCTCCTGCGCCTGGCGCTTGGTGCCGATGAACAGCACGGTGCCGCCGTGGGCGACGGTCTCCTTGACGAACTCGTACGCCTTGTCGATGTACGTCAGCGTCTGCTGCAGATCGATGATGTAGATGCCGTTGCGCTCGGTGAAGATGAACCGCTTCATCTTCGGGTTCCAACGGCGGGTCTGGTGTCCGAAGTGGACACCGGCGTCAAGGAGCTGACGCATCGTGACGACTGCCATGGTCGTCCCTTCGTGGAGGCGCGCCAGGGTCCTGGTCGCGCGTTTCGGTTGTCGCCCGCCCCGGTGGGGTGGGCCCTGGCGCCCTCGGCGCACCCGCCCCGTGGTGGTGAACCGGCGGGGACCGGGGTGCTCCGGCGACCGCTGTGCCGGGGTCCTCGTGGGAGGTCCTCGGCCGGCCGCGACAGGGCGCGCGAAGTCAGCCCGTGCACGCACGGACCGCTGTTCGAGCTTACGGCATCCACAGGGTCGGTCGGGGCCGCAGCTGTCCCCATCCGCTCGGGAGCCGGCTGCGGGCGGGCGTGGGGTGCGTCACGGTGGGGGCATGGGACGTCGGCGGTGGGTGTCGGTGCTGGTCACGGCGGTGCTGGGGGTGCTGGCACCGGCGGTGGTGGCCGGGGCCGGAGCGGTGGCGGCCGGGGGTGGACCGGGGCGGCTCGCTCCCCCGGTGTCGCCGCCGGTGGTGCTGGTGGCGTTCGCGGCGCCGCCCGGCCCGTACGCGGCCGGGCACCGCGGGGTCGACCTGGCGGCTGACGCCGGGAGGGTGGTGACCGCGCCCGGGGCGGGGACGGTGGTGTTCGCCGGGCGGCTGGTGGACCGCGGGGTGGTGTCGATCGACCACGGCGGTGGGCTGCGGTCGTCGCTGGAGCCGGTGGCCGCGGGCGTGTCGGTGGGCGACCGGGTGGTGGCCGGGCAGCCGGTGGGGACGGTGGACACCGGTCACCCGCGGTGCGCGCCGGTGGTGTGCGTGCACTGGGGGGTGCGGCTGGACGGGGTGTACCTGGATCCGATGGCGCTGCTGACGCCGGTGCGGGTGCGGCTGTTGCCGTGGGACGGGTGACCGGACCCAGGCCGCCGGTCGGTGGAGTTCAGGCGCGGGGGTGGGCCTGGGTGAAGACGGTGCGCAGCCGTTCGGCGGAGACGTGCGTGTAGATCTGCGTGGTCCCGATGCTGGCGTGGCCGAGGATCTCCTGCACGGTGCGCAGGTCCGCGCCGCCCTCGAGGAGGTGGGTGGCGGCGGAGTGCCGCAGCCCGTGCGGGCCGAGGTCGGGGGCCCCTTCGACGGTCTCCAGCCGCCGGTGGACGAGCGTGCGTACCGCGCGCTGGTCCCAGCGGCGGCCGCGCCGGCCGAGGAAGACGGCGGCGCGCTCGGTTCCGGTGGCGAGCTGCGGCCGCCCGGTGGCGAGGTCGGCGCCCAGTGCCGCATCGGCGGG
>JBQGEH010000238.1:0-3540 GCA_052039515.1 Nakamurella sp.
CGACGCCGAACGGGCCACGATCACCGAGATGATGGCCAAGGGCACCTACGGCGGCATCCTGCTCGGCACCCGTGACCTCGACGCCGCCTTCGAACGGTTGCAGGCCGGGGACGCCGACATCGTCCAGGAGCCGGTCGAGCAGCCGTACGGCGTCCGGGATTTCGCGGTGCGGGACCCGGCGGGGAACCTGCTCCGGATCCAGCAACTGCGCTGATCCGTTCCAGCCTCCCGCGGCTCACCTCCCGGGCAGCACCTCGGCGGTGGGGTCCGCGCCGGCCGGGGTCGCGACGTCCTGCTCGGTCTCTCCCCACGCCGTGCACCGCCACCCGCCGTGCGGTTCACCGACGAGCCGGACGACGCCGGTGTTGGGCAGCGGGTGCGCGGCGCCGTACCGGTCGTCCAGGTTCGTCGAGCGCAGCGACGCCCAGGTCCGGATGACCGCCCCGTGCGACACGACCACGTGGGACGCGTCGCCGGGGCCGTCGGCGGCCTCGGCGGCCAACCGCGCGATCGCCCGGTCATAGCGGCCCAGGCACGTCGTCCCGCTCTCGCCGCCCGGTCCGGGCGTGGCCGCGTCGAGGTCACCGTGCAGCCAGGCGTCGATGACACCGAGCCATCCCGCGACGTCGTCCGGTGCGCCTGACATCTCCCAGTCACCGGCGGCGATCTCCTGCAGCCCGTCGCGCACCCGCACCTCGAGGCCGCGCTCGGCGGCCAGCGGGGCTGCGGTCTGCTGGGTCCGGACGGCCGGCGACGCCGACACCGAGGCGATGCGGTCGTGGGCGAACAGCGCGACCAGAGCGGCCGCCTGCCGCCGGCCCAGCTGGGTCAGCGACGCCCCGGGGGGTGCCGTGTCGAGCAGTCCGCCGACGTTGGCGGTGGTCTGTCCGTGGCGGACCAGGATGAGCTTCACGCCACCCATCCTGCCGGTCCGGCCGGGAGCGCCCGGGCGCCCGCAACGGCTCGCCGAGCGGGACCGATCGAGACCGGATACGGTGACGCCGTTGTCAGCCACAGCGCCCGCGGGGCGGAACCCTCCTGGCCGGCCCTGTCGCCTGCGCCGGAGTGAATGAATATTCCGGGTCTGATTGGATAGCCAAATTCCGGGGTATCTGCCTACCATCGAGACCCCTGGGCGCCCCGACGACGTGGGCGGCCCGCGGACACCTTGTTCGCCGACAGCCTGGAGACACCGTGGTCACCGCCTTGGACAAGTACGCCGACATGAAGCCCACCTGGGACGGTCCGGTCGTCATCGAGTCCCACATCAACGGCATCCGCACGAAGGAGATGAACCCGAACACCCCGATCGGCTACGAGGAGATCGCCGAGGACGCGATCCGTTGCTGGGAGGCCGGTGCCGGGGCGATCCACGCGCACAACACGAGCTTCGACCTGCTCGGGGAGAACGCCTACAAGGACTACATGCGGACCTGGGACAAGGTGCTCGCCAAGCACCCGGACATCACCTGGTACCCGACCACCTGCAACAACCTGCGGCTGCTGCCCGAGGAGAACGGCCTCGAGCACGTCATGTTCCTCAACGACCACGCCAACGCCCGGATCGCCTGCGTGGACACCGGTCTCACCCTGTTCGCCACCGACGTCGACGCCGACGGCTACCTCTCCGGACCGGAGTTCGGCTTCAACTACGCCCGGGTGGCCAGCCAGTGGAAGATGCTGCGGGAGCGCAACATCCCCATGGTCTACGGGGTGTACGAGCCGGGCCACCTCCGGCACGCGATGCACTACGTCAACCGCGGCCTGTCCACGCCGGGCTCGATGTGGGACTTCTACCTCATCGGTGACTACGGCCTGACCGCCACCGAGCCGATCGGCACCAACGGCATGAAGCCGAGCCTGGAGAGCCTGTACTACTACCTGCACATGATCGAGGAGGCGAAGGTCAAGCACCCCTGGTACATCTCCATCTGGGGCCAGGGTGCGCTGGACGACACCACGATCCTGCGCCGCGCCATCGAGCTCGGCGGTCACATCAAGACCGGGCTAGAGCTGTTCTACGACCCCGCCCGCAACCCCACCAACCTGGAGCTGCTGCAGCAGGCGATGGAGATCGCCCGCGAGGTCGGCCGACCCGTCGCCACCCACGACGAGGCCCGCGCCCTCTATCAGCTGTCCTGACCCGCTCCCAACCCACCGTCCCCCGACAGAGAGGTCGACGATGACCCAGTACGACGTCCAGCCCTTCCAGATCTCCATCCCGCAGGCCGATCTCGACGACATGAACGAGCGCCTGAAGCGGACCCGTTTCCCCCAGGACTTCGCCAACGACGACTGGCGGTACGGCTACAACACCGCCTACCACAAGCAGCTGGTGGACTACTGGATCAACGAGTACGACTGGCGCGACGTGGAGCGCCGGATGAACGAGCTGCCGCACTTCAAGGTCGACCTGATGGGCGTTCCGCTGCACTTCATCCACGTGAAGGGCAAGCAGGTCGAGGGCGGGCCGGCGCCGATGCCGCTGCTGATCCACCACGGCTGGCCCTGGACGTTCTGGGACCTGCGCAAGGTGATCGGGCCGCTGACCGACCCGGCCGCCCACGGTGGTGACCCGAACGACGTGTTCGACGTCGTCCTGATCTCGCTGCCCGGGTACGGCTTCTCCTCGCCGCTGACCGAGACCGGTTGGAACTGGTGGAAGACGGCCGACCTCGAGAACACCCTCATGAAGGAGGTTCTCGGCTACGAGAAGTACGCCGTCGCCGGCGGTGACTGGGGCGCTCTGGTCACCCAGCAGCACGGGCACAAGTACGAGGCCGACGTCTACGGCATCTACACCCACTTCGCCGCGCAGATGAGCCACTACCTGTTCGAGCACCCGGACAAGCCGGCCGACGTCGAGTTCGACCCGGTGCTCGGCCTGCCGGCGGAGAGCGAGTACGGCGAGGGCGAGGAGGGTTGGTTCGAACGCGGCAAGCTGTTCGTGGAGAACGAGAGCGGCTACGGCGAGATGCAGCTGACCAAGCCGCAGACGCTGGCCTCGCTGTTCGCCGACTCCCCCGCCGGCCAGCTCGCCTGGATCACCGAGAAGCGCTACTTCTGGGGCCTGGCCGAGCGCGGCACCGGCACCGAGGCGTTCGAGAAGGTGTGGCCGAAGGAGGATCTGGTCACCACGGCGGCGGTGTACTTCCTGACCAACACCGGTGGCACCTCGTCGCGGTACTACTGGGAGTGCCGCAACAACCCGTGGTCGCCCTCCCACGACCGCTTCCCGGTGGTCGGTGCGCCCACCGCGGTGGCCATCGACCCCGGCGAGATCTACAAGCCGCCGCTGAAGTGGACCGAGCGCTACTTCAACCTGCAGCAGTACCGCGTGCACGACGACGGCGGCCATTTCGCCCCGTTGGAGGTCCCCGACATCTACGTCACGGACGTCCGCGACTTCTTCCGCAACTTCCGCTGATCGGCCGGCCGGCGCCCTCGCGGGCGCCGGCCGGTTGCGTGTGGTGACCCGGTTGCCGCCCGAACGGGTGGCGGTCGGCCGACGTGCGCCCGATCGGTTGCGACACGTTATGC
>JBQGEH010000239.1:0-3167 GCA_052039515.1 Nakamurella sp.
CGCTCGCCGTGGGTCGCCGGGCTCATGACGCTGTTCCTGCTGTCGTTCGCCGGTATCCCGCTGACCAGCGGTTTCATCGGCAAGCTGACGGTGTTCAGTGCGGCGATGGAGCAGGGGATGGGGCCGCTGGTGGTGGTGGCCATGGTCGCCACCGCGATCACCGCGTTCTTCTACCTCAAGATCGTGGTGCTGATGTTCTTCGCCGAGCCCGTCGACGGAGGGCCGGCCGTTACCGTGCCGAGCCCGTTCGTGCTCACCGTGGTCGTGGTGTGCGGCGTCGTGACGCTGGGTCTGGGCCTGTACCCGAGTGTGGCCCTGGACATCCTGGCCGTCCAGGTTCCGCTGCTGTCGTAATCTCGATGGTGTGACTGCCCCACGAGTGATGGCCGGGATCGAACTCGCCGACCCGGAGCTCGCCGCCCGGGTGGCAGCCGGCCTGGCGTCGGTCGAGGACCTCCTCGACAAGGAGCTGCAGTCGGAGTTCGGCTTCGTCACCGAGACCGCCTCGCACCTCATGCACGCCGGCGGCAAGCGCTTCCGGCCGCTGTTCACCCTGGTCGCCGCCGGTGTCGGGCCGCGTCCCGACGCCCCCGAGGTCGCCATCGCCGCGGCCGTGGTGGAGCTCGTGCACCTCGCGACGCTGTACCACGACGACGTCATGGACGAGGCCGAGGTGCGCCGCGGGGCGAAGTCGGCCAACGCCCGCTGGGACAACTCGATCGCCATCCTCACCGGCGACTTCCTGTTCGCCCACGCCTCCCGGCTGGTCGCCGACCTCGGACCGGACGCGGTGCGCATCATCGCCGAGACGTTCGCCGAGCTCGTCACCGGACAGACCCGCGAGACCGTCGGCCCCGGCCCGACCGGCAGCCCCATCGAGCACCACCTGCTCGTGCTGGACGAGAAGACCGCGTCGCTCATCGACACCTGCGCCCGCTACGCCGGCATGTTCTCCGGCGCCACCGACGCCGAGATCGCCGCACTGCGTCGCTACGGCCGGGCCGTCGGCGTCGCCTTCCAGATCGCCGACGACATCATCGACATCGTCTCCGCCGACTCGGGCAAGACCCCGGGCACCGACCTGCGGGAGGGCGTGCCGACGCTGCCCGCGCTCTACACCATCGCCGCCGGCACCGACGCCCGGCTGATCGACCTGGTCTCCCGGCCACTGGACGACGAGGCCGAGGTGGCCGAGGCGGTCGCGCTGCTGTCGGCGTCCGAGGGCATGGTGCAGGCCCGCCACACCCTGGACAGCTACGCCGGTGAGGCCGCCGCCGCGCTCGCGGACCTGCCGCCGTCCGCGGCCCGGGCCGCGCTCACCGCGCTGACCCGCTTCGTCGTCGAGCGCACCCGCTAGACCGGCCGCCCCGCGACGACGGCACCGGCCGTCGTGCGGCGGACGGTCCGGGCGTGCCGGACGGCGTCCACGCTGTACAGCGCGAGCGCGGCCCAGATGATCACGAACCCGGCCCACCGGGACGGGGCCATGTGCTCGTGCGCCCAGAACACGCCGAGCAGGAACTGCATCGTCGGGGTGATGTACTGCAGGAACCCGACCACCGACAGCGGCAGCGACCGGGCGGCCACCGCGAACGCCACCAACGGCACGATCGTCACCACCCCGCCCAGCGCCAGCAGCACGACGTGGCCGGTGCCGTGGCCGGTCAGCGTGGACCGTCCGGCGAACTGCAGCCAGACCAGGAAGGCCAGCGCCACCGGGGTGAGCACCAGCGCCTCCGCGGTCAGCGACTCCGTCGCCGCCAGCGGCACCACCTTCTTCACCAGCCCGTACAGCGCGAACGACACCGCGAGCGACAGGGCGATCCACGGCAGCCCGCCGGTACCGGCGGCGATGACGACCACCGCCACCGCCGCCACGCCCACCGCGACCCACTGCAGCGGACGCAGCCGCTCCCGCAGCACCAGCACCGCGAGCGCGACGCTCACCAGCGGATTGATGTAGTAGCCCAACGCCGCCTCGACGACCAGGCCGTTGTTGACCGCGTAGATGTAGACGCCCCAGTTGACCGCGATCAGCACCGCGGCCGCGGCCACCTGCAGCCAGGTGCGGCGGGAGAGTGTCCGCAACACCGACCAGTGCCGCAACGCCGTGACCACCACGGCCATGAACACCAGCGACCACACGACCCGGTGGGCCAGGATCTCCGGCGCCGACGCCGGCTCCAGGAACGGCCAGAACAGCGGGAACAGCCCCCACACGCCGTAGGCGAGGACTCCGAACGCGATGCCGCGGCGCATCAGCCGGCCCGCGGCGACGGGCGGGTGGGGTGGGGGACCACGGTCAGCGGTAGTTGGTGAACTGCAGCGGGATGTCCAGGTCGGCGCCCTTGAGCAGGGCGATGACGGCCTGCAGGTCGTCCCGCTTCTTGCCGGTGACCCGCAGCTGGTCGCCCTGGATCTGCGCCTGGACCCCCTTCGGGCCCTGTTCCTTGACCAGCTTGGCGATCTGCTTGGCCTTGTCCGAGGCGATGCCGGACACCAGCTTCCCGGTGACCTTGAAGACCTTCCCGGAGGCCTGCGGCTTGTCGATGTCCAGCGCCTTGAGCGAGATGTCCCGCTTGATCAGCTTCTCCTTGAACACGTCGATCGCCGCGGTGCACCGCTCCTCGGTGTCGGCGGTCAGCGTCACCGCGTCCTCGCCGGCCCACACGATGCTCGCGTTCACGCCGCGGAAGTCGAACCGCTGGGACAGCTCCTTGGCCGCCTGGTTCAGCGCGTTGTCCGCCTCCTGGTGGTCGACCTTGCTGACGATGTCGAACGATGCGTCCGCCATGGTGTGTCCTCCTCGCTGGGGCGCCCGCCGGGCGCTCGTCGTCGTGCCGCGGGCGCCGTGCGGCCGCCCCGACCCCGGACCATTGTTCACCCCGGGCGGCGTCGACGACGCATCCGGCCGGTGGCGGTGCCAGTCGCCGCCCGGGCGTCCCGACCAGCGGATTTCGCCGCTGCGGGGGCCACTTGTACTATCGACAACCGGACGCCGTGCCGCTGGTACGCCGCCCGTGAGGCAGGTTGCCCGAGTGGCCAAAGGGAGCTGACTGTAAATCAGCCGCGCAAGCTACGGGAGTTCGAATCTCTCACCTGCCACCCACTGACCCACGCCGCCGTCGCCCTCACCAGGGCGCGGCGGCGGTGATGTTTCCGGAGCC